>NZ_JABXEP010000249.1:0-7572 GCF_013372605.1 Myxococcus sp. AM009 | reverse complement strand
CCGCGAGCGCGAGCGCCGCCCCCGCCCCGAGCCAGGCCACCAGGTCGGGCGTCACCCCCGTCTCTCTAGGAATGGCGACCCAGGCCGCGAGCATGCACCCGAGCAGCAGCAACGGCGGCAGCAGCCTGCGGCGCTCCACCCGCACGTTGCGGTACAGCGCGCCCATGGTGGAGAGCGTCAGCGTGGCCGAGATGGGCGTCTGCCCCAGCCGGCTGCCGGGGCGGACCAGCAGGAACGCTGCCCCCAGCACACCGGCCAGCGCGACCAGCGTCACCGGCAGCGCGCGCACCAGGTAGTCGGGAAAGCTCATCACCCCGGTGCCGAGCAGCAGGATGGCCGGAAAATCTCCAATGGGGGTGGCGGCGCCGCCGAGGTTGCAGGACACCAGGACCAGCGCCAGCGTCCACGACACATACCGCTGTCGCACGCCCAGCAGCTTGAAGAGGATGAGCAGCACCGGCAGCACGAGCAACAGCGCGGTGAGGTTGTTCACCAGCCCGCTGACCACGTACATGCCCACCGCGAAGAGCAGCAGGATTCGGCGGGGACCGGCGCGGCTCAACCGGGTGGCGTGCAGCGCCAGCACACCGAAGAGCCGCGACTCGACGAACAGCTGCGAGAGCAGCCCCAGCGTGACGAGGATCACGATGACGTCCCACGGCACCTGCGCCAGCAGCTCGGGCGCGGTGCCGGTTCCCAGCAGCGAAGACGCCAGGGCCGCCAGGCCGGCGCCCATGCTCACGACCACCAGCCGGCGCGAGGGGAGCGCCGCCTGCAACAGCAGCGCGGTGATGAGGATGCCGGCGAGGATGGCCTGGGTCATTCAGACCAGCTCCGTGAACGTGGCGGCATCGACCTCCACCAACCAGCGCGGATACACGAACATCGGGGCTCGGAGCACGTCCCAGGCAACCAGCGAGCGGAACTGGGTGCGCACGTCGTCGCCGGTGACGCGGAGCCACGCCGGCATCACGTGCGTCCCGGCGCCATGGACGCCGTAGGCGAAGGTGAGCAGCGTGCTTCGGGGCCCAGCCCACGACTGGAAGCGCTCGAACTCCACCAGCTCCACCCGCCCCGCGTAGTTGGACAGCACGCGCTCCCAGTCCACCTCGAACGGCGAGCTCCGCAACAGCGCGAGGCGGATGCCTTCCAGCTTCGGAATCAGCGCGTCGAGGAACTCCGTCTCCAGACCGACCACCACGAGCTGCCGGGTGCCGGCGAGCGCGCCGAGCACGGCGCCGGGGTCCGTGTGGGGCTCGCGTGAGCCGGCGAGCCACTTCTCGGCGACCGCGTCCAGCACCGGGAACGAGCGGCCCAGCGCGTCGCGCAGGCCGCTCACGCCCGCGTCGCCCGCGAACCGCGCCACGTCCTTCACGTAGAGCCACGCCGCGCAACACATCCCCAGCTCGCCCGCGGCGACCGAGAACGCCTGCGCCATGCCCTGGGGCAGCTCGACGCTCACTCTTCCGGGCTCTCTGGAAGCCGCGCCAGCAGGTCCGCCAGCAGCGTCACCATGGCCACGTTCGCCAGCGCGTGCTGCGGAGGCCCGTCGGTGAGGCAGTCCACCATGGCCTCGAAGTCCCGGGTGCCCTTGCGCGCCAGGAGCTCCAGGGGCGCGCTGGGGAGCGGCAGCGGATAGCTGGGCGCGTCGTCGGGCCGCGCGAGGTGTGGCGGCAGCCGCATGGGGACCTCCTGGGACGCGCCGAGGTCCAGGGCCTCGCGGTCACCGCGTGCCACCCGCTCGAGCACCAGCCCGAGCAGCGAGAGCAGCACGTAGTTGGCGCCGCGGTGGTGCGCCGGCCCCTCGCCGAGCACGCACCGGACGACGAAGGCGCGCTCTTGCGGGGCCGGCAGGTACGGCGCCAGCAGTGCTTCGATGCGCGCGGTGTCGACGAACCTCGAGATGGCCGATGAGGGGAGGTGTCTATCGTGCGGAGGGCGCGGCGGCATGACGCCTCACCTTACCCGCGCCCGGCATGTCGCTGCACGCTTTCGTTGGGATTCCAACGAACCTGGCGAAGAAGCCCTGCTCCACGGGCGGGGACGCCCCCTCGCTTGTCGTCCGGCGCGTCCGCGTCCGGCGCGGTCGACTGCAGCACCACCAGGGAACGCGCGGGAGCGCCACGGAATCGGGGCAAGCCTACGCCGAGGGCGCGGGGAACAGGGGCGGGTTGAGCCGCGTGAAGTCACCCAGATTGTAGTACGGGGCGTAAGGGTAGGGCGGTGTCTTGAAGCTCGCCGCGTCGAGCTTCGCGAGCTGCTCCGGTGTGAGCGCCCATCCGATGGCACCGAGGTTGTCGCGAAGCTGCGCTTCGGTCCGCGCGCCGATGATGACGCTGGCGACGGTCGGACGCGTCGTCAGCCAGTTCAAGGCGATTTGTGGGATTGATTTTCCGGTCTCCTTGGCGACGTCGTCGAGGGCATCCACCACGCGAAACAGATGCTCGTCGTCGACGGCGGGACCAAAGTCGGCGGTCTGGTGCAGGCGGCTCACCGCTGGCAGCGGCGCACCGCGCCGGACCTTGCCGGTGAGACGGCCCCAGCCGAGCGGGCTCCAGACCATCGCGCTGACACCCTGGTCCAAGGCAAGCGGCATGAGCTCCCACTCGTAGTCGCGCCCCACGAGCGAGTAGTAGGCCTGGTGTGCGACGTAGCGGGGGTAGCCGTACTGCCTGGCGACGGCGAGCGACTTCATCAGGTGCCAGCCCGAGAAGTTCGAAACACCGACGTATCGAACCTTCCCCTGGCGCACGAGATCGTCCAATGTCGACAGCACTTCCTCAATGGGTGTCGCGGCGTCGAAGGCGTGCAGTTGAAAGAGGTCGATGTAGTCGGTGCCGAGCCGGCGCAAAGACGCTTCACACGCTCGAATGAGATGGGACCGCGACGAGCCGGCGTCATTGGGGCCGTCGCCCATGGGCAGCGAGACCTTCGTCGAGATGAGGGCCTGCTGTCGTCGGCCCTGCAGCGCCGCGCCGAGGACCTCCTCTGACGCTCCGTTCGAGTAGACGTCGGCCGTGTCGAACATCGTCACGCCCGCTTCGATGCAGATGTCCACCATCCGCCGGGCCTCGTTCACGCCGGTATCTCCCCAGGCGCCAAAGAGAGGCCCTTGGCCTCCGAAGGTGCCGGCGCCGAAGCTGAGGACGGGCACCTGGAGTCCAGAGGCTCCGAGTCGTCGATAGTCCATGGTCATGCTCCTGGTTCGCGATCCTGGTGTGGGTTCACGCGATGGTGGGGACGACGCCACCATCGGCCCGTAGCGCGGCGCCATTGGTGGCTGAAGACAAGGGGCTCGCGACAAAGGCGACGAGCGCGGCGATCTCCTCGGCCTCGATGACGCGCTGGAGCAGGGAGGTCGGCCGCTCCTTGCGGAAGAACTCCGCCTCGATTTCGGCCATGGGCGCGTTCGGGTTCGACGCAACGCTCTTGAAGAAGTCTCCGATGCCCTCGGAGCGGGTCGTCCCCGGCAGCACGGAGTTGACCGTGACGCGGGTGCCCTTCGTCGTCGCCGCCAGGCCTCGTGAAATCGAGAGTTGGGCCGACTTCGTCATCCCGTAGTGAATCATGTCCGGTGGGATGACGAGCGCGGAGTCACTGGCGATGAAGATGATGCGGCCCCAGTTGCGCTTCAGCATTCCCGGCAGGTACTGACGTGCCAGACGGGCGCCGCTCAGGACGTTCACCTCGAAGTACTTGCGCCAGTCCTCGTCGCTGATCTCGCCGAACGCCTTGGACTCGTAGATGCCGAGGTTGTTCACCAGGATGTCCACGTCGGAAAGCTCACGAGCGAGGAGCGCGGCGCCCTCTGCGTCGGCCGGGTTCGCCAGCACCGTCCGCACGCGTCCGGACGTGCCTGGGTGGGCCTGCTCGATGTGGGCGACCGCCGCATCCAGCTTCTCCCGCGAGCGCCCGGGAATCACGACGTGTGCTCCTTCAGCGGCCAGCCGTGCCCCGATGGCCAGCCCGATACCCGCGGTGCCTCCCGTGACGAGCGCCGTCTTCCCGGTGAGTTGCAAGTCCATGTCTTCTCCAGAGGTCTGCCGTTGTCAGGTGAGTGAACGCATGCGTCATGTAGCGGCGGCGCCCTTGAGAGGAAACGTCCATAATGTCAAAGTACCTGTGAATCAGATTCACAGGAGGTCCGGTGGACAACCGCGCGGGGGAGATGAGCGTCTTCCTGGCCACGGCCGACAGTGGGAGCTTCTCCGCGGCGGGCCGCAAGCTGGGGCTGTCTCCCTCGGCCGTCAGCAAGCTCATCGCCCGAATCGAGGACCGCCTGGGCACCTCGCTCATCGTGCGCTCGACGCGCGCGCTGCAACTGACGCCGGAGGGGGCGCTCTACCTGGAGCGGGCGCGGCGCATCCTCGCGGAGATTGATGACGCGGAGAGCCTCGTGACGACAGGCAACGTGGTGCCGCGCGGGCTGTTGCGGGTGAACACCTCCGTGGCGTTTGGAGAGGTCCACGTGCTGCCGCTCGTGCCCCGGTTCCTCGCCCTGTACCCGCAGGTTGAGCTCGACGTCACGTTGACGGACACGGTGATTGACCTGATGGACCAGCGGACGGACGTCGCCATCCGGACGGGGCCGCTGCGGGACTCCAGCCTCAAGGCGCGGAAGCTGCTCGAAAGCCGCCGTGTCATCGTGGCGTCGCCCGCGTACCTCAAGGCGCATGGCACACCGAGGCGGCCGGAGGACCTCGCCCGACACAACTGCCTGAGGTTCAACTTCCGGCGCCCCGCCGACGAATGGCCCTTCCGGGACCCTGCGAGCGGCGAGGCGTTCTCGGTGCCGGTGTCAGGCAATGTCCACGGCAACAGCGGGGTCGTGCTGCGCCAGCTCGTGCTGGAGGGCGTGGGCCTGGCGCGGCTCGGCGGCTATCATGTCCAGCCCGACCTCGCATCGGGCCGGCTCGTCGCGGTGCTGGAGAGGTACAGCGCGGGGGACATCGAGCTCATCCACGCCGTGCACATCGGTCACGAGCACCTCGCGACCCGCATCCGGACGTTCATCGACTTCCTCGCGGATGCGTTGAAGGCTCGCTCCGTGCGATAGCGAGGCCGCGTCAGCAGGTCTGGCGCGGCCCCTTGGTAGAGGACGTGAGGCCACCCGGCCAGGCTGAACCGGGTGGAACGCTACCGGGACGCCCGTGCCCGACCGCGGCTCACGGGACGGTGACCGTCACGGCGTTGCTGCGACGGCTGTTGCCCGCGCGGTCATACGCAATGGCGACAATCACGTGCGTACCGGACTTGCCCGTGGTGTCCCACGCGCGGGTGAATGGCGCGGTGGTCGAGTAGGGATACTGAAGCACACCGTCGATCTCGAAGACGACGTAGTGGAGCAGCTGGCTGTCGCTCGCATTGGCGGCCAACGTGACGACGCCACTGACGACCGCGCCGTTGAGGGGAGCGAGCAGGACGGACGTGGGCGCCGCGTTGTCGACGATCAGCGAACGGGTGTGCGTCGCGACATTGCCTGCGTTGTCGGTCGCGCGCAGGATCAAACTGTAGGAGCGATTGGCCAGCACCCGCGTGTCCCACGAGAAGTTGTAGCCGAGGCCCGAGTGGCCCGTCAGCGAGCCCTTGAGGTAGCCCTCCTGGAAGAACTCCGCCAGGGCCACGCCGGAGAGGCCCTGGTCCGTCACGGACCAGCCCACGGTGATGTTGCCGCGTACATAGCTCAGGCTGTGCTGGTTGTACTGGGGCGGGCCGGAGATGATGACGGGAGGGGAGTTGTCCACCATGACGCTCACCGGGTCGGAGACGCCCATGTTGTCGTCCGCGTCGAAGGCCTGGGCTGTCAGCACCCGGGTTCCCGGAGGGGACGTCGCGGTGTTCCAGTCCACGATGAAGGGGGGCTGGGTGTCGGAGGCGATGAGGGTGGACCCGGAGAAGAAGTCCACGCGCGTGACGCCAAGGTCATCGTAGGCGCTCGCCGTCAGGGTGACCGTGCCGCGCAGGGCGCTGCCCGGGGCCGGTGAGAGGAGCGTCACGGTGGGGGCCGCGCTGTCGGTGCACAGCAGGGATCCGAAGTCCTTCGCGAGGCGTCGCGCCTCGATGGAGTTCGAGCGCCCTGAGTCGAGGCGCGGGTCCGTCGTGCCCACCTGGACCCGCCCCGGGGCGGCGGTGAAGCGGTCGGTGACAGCCTGGAGCGTGGTGTTGAACGCCTCCGTTCCAGGCGCCTGCGTGGCGAGGTCATGCCACTGACGGGCCCAGTGGAGCGCGTCCGAGGGCTTGGGAGCCGGCAGGTCATACACGAGGGTGACGCTGAGGTTCAGCGGCGTGCCGTCCGCGTCGATTGCTTCGAAGACCAGGTGGCCTTCGCCGGCGCTGCGCCGGTCCGCATTGCGCGAGCCCGCGTGGTTGAGGATGGCCTTCAAGCGCAGTGGCGCCTTCGTCAGGTCCAAGGTGCCGTCCGCGAGCTTCGGCCACGCTTCGAGGAGTTGGGCAACGCGCGCGCGGGTGCCCGCGTCCTGCTCCGCACCGCGCTGGAGCGAGTCGTGAATGAACTCGGAGGGGGCGACTTCGCCGCTCAGCTCCGCCATGCGCCGACCAAAGCTCCACGCGCCGTCCGCGACGCCGCGCCCCTGGGGCAGCGCGCCGGACCAGGCCGTGCGCGCCGGGTCATTCACCACTGCCGCGTCCTGGATGAGCAGCTCCCGCTCCGGCTTGATGGAGGAGAGGCAATCCAGAGGCGCGCTTGTCTGCTGAAGCTCGGTCTGGGGGCTCTCCGAAGCGTCCGGGACATCACCACAAGCGATGGAGGCCAGGGCCGCCGCGCCGACCAGTGCGGAAAGGCCGCGGACCGCTTTTGAAACGATGCGCATGTGAATTCTCCCTTGAGGAGGCTGGGCTCGCATGGAATTGGGAGCGTCAGCGGGAAAAGCTATATCAAGCAGACGTTCAGAGCGCGCCTGGGTTGGGATGCAATTCTTCTACGTAATTCCCATGTGCGGACGGGGGCTTGCGCTCTCTGAAAGGACGGGTGGCGTCGGCGGGACGCTCCGGGGACGTGGTAGAGAAAGGGCATGGAAGCTATGGTCGCGTTGTGCCCCCTTCATCCCGAGCGCCCCGCGGAGGGAACGTGCAGCCGCTGTGGCACCTTCTTGTGTGAAGGCTGCCGCAGGTGGCAGGTGGGGCGCATGCTCTGCCTTCACTGCCACACCGTCGCGCTGGGGGAGAAGCCGTCCCAACGCGCGACGCTGGCGCTCATCTTCGCCACGGTGGGGTTCATCGGGTTCGTGCCGGGGCTCGTGGGCCTCGTGTTGGGCTACCAGGAACTGGCGGCCATCCGGCGCGGCACCGCCCCGGGCTCAGGGGAGGGCTGGGCCGTGCTCGCGCGCAACGTGGGCTGGTTCCATGTGGCCATGCTGGTCATCATCGGCCTCGGGGTGGCTTCGCGAAGCTGAGCGGACCGGCTGGCGTCGTCACGGCGCCCCCGAAAGCGCCCGAGGCTTTGCAAGGTCGTCCACAGGACAGCTAGCTTCGCCCTCCTGACCCTGTTTGGGGTCGAAGTCGGAAGAGGGGGTTCACATGGGTTCGAAGAAGCTGGCGCTGGAGGCGGGGGGG
>NZ_JABXEP010000248.1:0-7634 GCF_013372605.1 Myxococcus sp. AM009 | reverse complement strand
CTTCCGTCCCCGGCGGCCCCAGCACCAACACCCCGTCCGTCGCCGCGCCCTCCGCTCCGCGCGCCACCTCCGGCGACACCGCGAGGAACCGCTCCAGCGCGGTCTGCTCGGGAGCCCCCAGTCCCCGCGCCAACGCCACCGCGATGGGCCGCGTGGGCGCGGGCGGCAGCCGCACCAGACCGTCCTCGGGCAACGCGTCGTCCGGAAGCGACACCTCCACATCGCCCGCGCCCTGGAACGTCAGCCGGACCGTCGCGGTGCCCTCCTCCGGAAGGCGCACGCGCTCCACCCGCTCCGTACCGGCCTTCGCGCCGGCCCCTGGCAACGCGCGGACCCGAACGTCCACCTCCTCCGGCCCCTCCCCGAAGCGCGCCACCCGGAGCGTCACCGTGGCCGTGGGCCCGTCATCGCGCCGCTGCGCGGAGACCAGCGCCACGTTGCCTCGCGCATTGCCCAGCGCCGTCCACCGCACGGCCGCGGGCACCAGGGCTGCGTTCTCTGGTGGAACGTCCGTGAAGAAGGCCACGCGCCGCCCCGCCCCCGCCAGCTCCTGCGCCCAGATGAGCGTGGGCATCGGGTCATGGTCCGCGCCCCGCGCCTGGAAGGACTCCAGCGCGGCCAGCGCTCGGGAGGGCTCCGCCTCCGGCCCCGCGAGCATGCGCGGCGTGCCGCCGCTGGCCAGCAGCGTCACCTGCGTCGCCTCCTCCAACTCCACGCGCGCCGCCGCCTCGCGCCGCACCTGCTCCAACACCGTCACGCCGTCCGGCCCGCGCGCCGACATGGACAGGCTCCCGTCCACCACCAGCACCAGGTGCCGGGCCCGCGCGGCCTCCCCCCACCGCACGTCCGCCAGGAAGAGCGCGGCGGCCACCACCGCCAGCACCTCCAGCAGCAGCGAGGCCTCCCGCGTGAAGCGCTCCCAGCGGGGCCCCGCCTCGGCGCGAGGACTGGGCCTGCTCCACAGGAAGAGCGCGCTCACCACCACCGGCTTCTGCCGGCGCCGCAGGAAGTACGCCGCCACCAGCGGCACGAGCGCGCCCAGCGCCAGCAGCCCCCACGGGAAGCCAAAGCTCATGTGTCACCGCCCACGGCCTGCCCCTGGCGCGAGGCAACGTCGTCCACCCAGCGCCCCCTCACGACGCACCCGCCGCGAGGAACAGGGGCCGCAACGGCCCCGCGACCAACGCGCCCAGCCCATCCTGCGCCCGCGCGGTGAGCAGCGCTCCGCGAGCACGCAAGGCCGCGCCCCGCAAGCCGCGCTGGTGCTCCGCGAAGCGGCGCGTGTACGTGGCCAGCACCTCGTCCGTCAGCAACTCCTCCAGCGCCGCGCCGCTCTCCGAGTCCACCAGCCGGGCCCCATCCCCACCCGCGGGGTCCAGGTCCTCGGCGTCCAGCACCTGCGCCAGGAAGAGCCCGGACGCGCCCCGCGCCAGCCGCGCGCACAGCGCCGGCAGGTCCGCCTCGAAGAGGAAGTCACTCACCACCACGCGCAGCCCACACGGCCGCAGCGGCGGCAGGCGCCCCAGCGACTCCGGCAGCCCGTCCCGCGCGTCGAAGTCCGCCGCGTCCAGGGCCGCCCGGCACGCCTGCCCCTGCGCACGCTCCGGCCGGGCGCCGGCCACCATCAACGTGGGCGTCAGCCCCTGCCGCGCCGCCACCTCCGCCGTCAGCAGCGCCACCTCCCGCGCGCACGCGGCCTTGCGCGGGGACAGCGCCATGGAGCGCGAGCCATCCAGCACCACCTCCACGCGCGGCGACACCTCATCCTGGCGGATGCGCAGCACGAGCTCTCCCGTGCGCGCCACCGCGTTCCAGTCCACCTGCCGCAGGTCATCTCCGGGCTGGTACGCGCGGAAGTCATGCAGCTCCAGCGCGCTGCCCGCGGACGTGGCGCGGACCTCCCCCAAGAGGCCCCGGTGGGGGCCCCTGGGCAGCGCCAGGGCCAGCCCCGGAACCAGCCGCGCGACGGCGGAGGCGTCCATCCGCTCGCTCACGACGCGTGGGCCCGCCGCTCACGCTCCA
The DNA here is from genome assembly GCF_013372605.1 of Myxococcus sp. AM009. Taxonomy (NCBI): domain Bacteria; kingdom Pseudomonadati; phylum Myxococcota; class Myxococcia; order Myxococcales; family Myxococcaceae; genus Myxococcus; species Myxococcus sp. AM009. Next base: position 5,612 of record NZ_JABXEP010000248.1, on the reverse strand, counting down.
CGAGCATCCGGTCCGTCCCGAAGGCGGCCACCAGCGCCAACCCCACGACGGCGCCCAGCAAGTCCCAGGACATCTTCGGCCCGGACGCCCCGTAGTCGTACGTCGCGAAGTTCGCGATGCCCACCACGGGGTTGAAGAGGTTGAGGACAGGGTCATCCCCATCGAACCCCATCAACACCGCCAGCAACGGAGGCAGCGCCGAGGCCAGCGCCACGGAGGCCACGAACATCAACCGCACCGCCGCGGGCGTGGCCAGCCGGTCCGGGCGCACCTTCCGCCCCAGCCACACCGCCAGCGACAGGAAGAGCACTCCGTACGCCGGCAGCGCCAGGGTGGCCATCCGCAGGGAGAGGCCCTTCAGCGGCAGGTCCGAGGACCCCACCTGCAAGCCCCAGAACAGCGCGCCCCAGGCGCCCAGCAGGAACACCATCCAGCGGAAGCCTCGCAGCGCGCCGGGCCGCAGCACGGACCAGGGCCGGGTTGCCGCGCGCAGCGGGCGCGCCTGTCCATCCACGTCCGCCACCACGAACATGCCCACGCCTATCAGGTGGACGCCGCCCAGGAGCGCGAACATCTCCGGCACCGTGTGCGCGCGCCCCATCAGCCACCAGATGCCGATGCCGGCGAGCATGCCCACCAGCACCTGCACCCCCACCGCGCGACGCGGCCCCCGCGTGTAGTCCTCCGTGGGCAGCGACAGCCGGGACGCCGCGGCCTCGAAGAGCAGCCAGCCATCCATGAGCATCAGCAGCAACACGAGGACCACCAGATAGAGGAGGTCCGAATCACGCAGGAACCGGTCGCCCATCTCCGATATCGCGAAGGCCGCGCCCATCCCCTGCAACAGCGCCATGCCCAGCGTGCCCAGCAAGCCGAAGTGGACGAAGGCACGCCCCATGCGGCCGTCGGCCAGCGTCGCCGCGCACACGCTGGCCACCGTGAGGAACACGAGCCACGCGCCGCCCAGCGCCAGCACCACCAGAATCGTGGGCAGCGCGATGCCATTGAGGAAGTAGCTGAAGAGGAGGAAGGGCCCCGCCGCGGAGGCATACAGGGCCGCCTGCACCAGGAACGACGCCACCTTGCCCCGGAGGATGCGGCGCGGGCCCAGGCCGGTGAGCACCAGCAACACCCACGTCTCGTCCTCGCGCTCACGCGCCAACGAGCGGTAGGCGCTGTACGGGATGACGAAGAAGTGCGCGACCCCCAGGCAGATGAAGAAGGCGAAGAAGTAGCCCTGGCCGCGCCGCGAGGAGGCGCCCTCGCGCGTCTCCACGTAGGCCACCAGCGCCACCGCCAGGCACGCCAGCAGCATCAACCCGAAGCACACCCAGAAGACGCGCGTGCGCAGTCCCTGGCGGAGCTCCTTCACCACCAGCGGGTTGAGCCGGTCCCCCCACCGCTGAGACCAGGGCTCCGCGCCCATGACCCGGCCGCCGCCCGAAGCCGTCGGCTCCTGGGCCGGAGGGCTCATCGCCGTATCCACGGGCGCGCTCACGCCACCCTCCCCTTCGTCACCGTCATGAAGGCATCCTCGAGGTTCCGCTCCCGCGCGCTGAAGGCACACACGGGGAGCCCCGCGGACACCAGCGCCGCCAGCACCGCCGCCGCCGCCGCGTCCACCTGCGCGGGGCCCGCGCCCGCCTCCAGCTCCAGGCGCACGCGCAGCGACTCCCCCTCCCGCGCCACACGCTTCACGCGCGGCTGCTCCAGGAGCAACCGCTCCGCGCGCTCCCAGACGGCGTTGCCCGCGTCGCCCACGGCCAGCCGCACCGTCAGCTCGGGCGTCACCGCCGCGCCCGCCTCCTGCTGCTGGAGCAGGTCCGCCACCTTCCCGGTGGCCAGCAGACGCCCCTGCTCGATGATGGCGCAGGTGTCGCAAATCTCCGCCAGCTCCGTGAGGATGTGGCTGGAGATGATGACCGCCTTGCCCTGGTCCGCCAGGGCGCGGAGCAGCTCTCGCAGCTCGATGCGGGCGCGCGGGTCCAACCCGTCCGCGGGCTCGTCCAGCAGCAGCAGCGACGGGTCGTGCAGCAGCGTGCGCCCCAGCGCCACGCGCTGCCGCATGCCCTTGGACAGCGCGGTGGTGAGCCGGTCCGCCAGGGGGGTGAGCCCGGTGAACTCCATCACCGACTCCACGCGCTGCCGGCGCGCCGCGCCCTTCAGGCCATAGGCGCGCGCGAAGAAGTCCAGGAACTCGAAGACGGTGACGTCGTCGTAGGTGCCGTACCGGTCCGGCATGTAGCCGATGAGCGGACGCGCCCGGTCTGGCGCATCCACCAGCGAGTGCCCGTCCAGCAGCACCTCGCCCGACGTGGGCACGTCCAGCGTGGCCAGGATGCGCAGCGTGGTGCTCTTGCCCGCGCCGTTGGGCCCGATGAAGCCCAGGATGCTGCCCGCCTCCAGGCGGAACGACACATCATCCACCGCGCGCAGCGGCCCGTAGTCGCGCCGCAGCCCCTTCACCTCCAGCAGGCTCATGGCCGCCCCTCTTCCGACTGGCCTCGCACCAGGTGGACGCCGGTCTCCAACTCCACGTCAACGGCGGACGAGGGCGCCGGCCCCAAGCCCCCCAGCCGCGCGATGAAGCCCCCCTCCGGAAGCGGCGCGCGAAAGTTCTCCTCGCCCCCTGACAGACGCCCCTCGGCGAGCGACTGTCCCCCCACGCCGGACAACAACCGGCTCACCGGCGTCTCGCCCTCGGGCAGCGGCTCGCCCAGCGCCCCTTCCGCGCCATCCTCCAGCGCGGGCAACGCGTAGTGCTGGTTCCCCACCCGGACGTAGCCCTGCTCCAGCCGCGACCCCAGCGCGTTCTGGACGCGGACGCTGCCGCCCTCCTTTCGGACGACGAGCCGGGCGCGAGAAGGCAGCACGGCCACCTCGCCCCACTCACGGTAGGTCCGCGGCGGCAGGAAGCCATGCGTCACCGTCAGGCCGTGCGTCCAGTCCAGGTCCGCCAGCATCTCGTCGGCGTTGTCCGGTGCCAGCAGCGCGCTCGTCGCCGGGAAGCGCACCGGCCCCGCGGACACGTTGGCGTACCAGGCGGAGACGCCGAGCGTCACCGCGCGCGAGCGCTCCACGTCCAGCCAGGTGAGGCTGTAGCGCGCGGCGTGCACGGCGAAACCATCCACGAGCACCGACCAGGTCACGAGCGCCACACAGGTGATGAGCGATACCAGGGGCACCGCCACCAGCACCGCCACGGGCCCTCGGCGCCGCGCCAGCATCAGCCCACCCGGCCCCACCGCCAGCACGAAGGCGAAGATGAGCAGCAGGAACCGCCCCACCGGCGTGTTGGCATGCTCCAGCAGCGGCGCGACGCCCCCGGCGAGCAGGTTGCTTCGCTCCCACCGAGGCGCGTCCCCAGCGGGCTTCACCGGCCCCGGGATGACCTCCCCCAGCATCGCATTCAAGGTCCGCCCGCATTCGAGCGCGGCGCCACACCGCAGCACACGGCCAAAGCCATACGGCACGGCATCCCTGGAGCCTTCCTTGGGGAGTAACGGCAGACGGTCCGTCAGGCTGCTCGACACCTGTGGAAGGACGAGCCGCCCTCCCGTGAGGACGTACGCCTCCAGCACGGCCCAGACATCCGCGGGCACGGAAGCCAGGTCCCCCGGCACCATCACCACGGAGTGGCCCACGTAGCCGGACAGCTCCCTCGGCGCATCGCGCGGCTCGACGGTGCGCACAGAGAACAGCGGGCTGCCGCTCGCCTCCACCCGAGGCACCCCCGAGGTGTCGTCGAAGTCCTTGAGCGTCCCCAACACCAACACCGTCCCACCCGTGGAACGTTCCAGATAGACGGGGGCGTGGGCGAGGGGCGACAGCGAAGCCTGGCCGGGCGACCCCACCATGAGGCTCCCCGCTTGCACCTCCGCTGGCAGGAACAGCCAGGTGACGAGCCGCTGACGCGGCGCCACCTCCACCGTGCGCTCGGCGGTTCTCGGGCCTGAGCTCGAATGTCCCTGGAAGGTCAGACGGACCTGCAGGGGCACGGGCCCCGAGTTCTGGAGCACGACATCGAACGGGGTGTAGCCGCGCTCCGGCTTCAGCACACTGGGCCGGTGGGTGACGCGCAGGTCGCCGTGTTCCCGCGTATCGGTGGTTCCGGAAGCATCGCGGTACCCGTAGCCCGTGGGCTCGGCCACCGACGTCGCGACGGCCCGCGAGCCTCCCAGGACGCAGAGCAGGACACTGGCGGTCAGCACCGCGCTACGCACGCGGCACCTCGGGGATGGCCTGGAGCAGCGCGCGCACCACGTCCGCCGCGCTGACCTTCTCCAGCGAGGCCTCGTAGGCGAGCACCAGCCGGTGATTGAGGGCGGAGGGCGCCGCGGCCACCACGTCATCAAAGCCCACGTTGGGCCTGCCTCGCAGCAGGGCCAGCGCGCGCCCGGCCGCCGCGAGCGCGAGCGCCGCGCGAGGACTGGCGCCATACCGGACGAAGCGGCGCACGGCGTCGGGCGCCGACGGCTGGCGTGGGTCGGAGGCCTCCACCAGCCGGCCGATGAAATCCGCCACCGGGCCGGGCAGGTGCACGCGGTCCGCGGCGGCGAAGAGGCGGCCCAGACCCTCCGCGTCCAGCACCGGCGACAGCTCCGGCGGCGCGCCACGCACGCGCGTGGTGAGCAGCGCGCGCAGCGTCTTCGCGCCCACGGGGGGCACCTGGATGCGGAAGAGGAACCGGTCGAGCTGCGCCTCGGGCAGCGGATAGGTGCCCTCCAGCTCGATGGGGTTCTGCGTGGCGAGCACGAAGAAGGGGTCGGGCAACGGACGCGTCTGCCCCAGCACGGTGACGCTGCGCTCCTGCATGGCCTCCAGCAGCGCGGACTGCGTCTTCGGGCTGGAGCGGTTGATTTCGTCCGCCAGCACCAGGCTGGCGAAGAGCGGGCCCTCGCGGAAGACGAAGTCGCGGCGGCCGTCGCCTTCCAGCACGTAGGTGCCGGTGATGTCGCCGGGCAGCAGGTCGGGGGTGAACTGGATGCGGCGGAAGGGCAGCGACAGCAACCGCGCCAGCGCCTTGCACAGCTCCGTCTTGCCCAGACCGGGCAAACCCTCCAGCAGGACGTGCCCGCGCGCGAGCACCGCCACGACCACCTGCTCGACGACGGATTCCTGGTCCAGCATGACGGTGTTCAGCTCGTCCTTGAGCCGGGCCGCCACCTCCGCCGCTCCCTGTGCCTCGGCGGGACTGAGAAGCTCTGCTGCCACGTCATTGCCCCCTTCCAGACGACTCGCCACCAAAGTACCGCCTCACCATGTCCCGGTTGCGGGGAAGCAGCGGCGCCGCACCGGGCCCCGCCGTCGCATCACCACGCGCCTGGGTGCCCTGCGCGCCGCCAGGCCCGGCCGGGCCCGCGCGCCGCCGAGGGTCCGCGGCCCGGAGCCCCCAGAGCTCCTCGCCCTCGGCGCCCCCTTGCCCGGGAGGCAGCGGCTCGAAGGCGAGCCGCTCCGGGTCGATCTCCGCCTCGTCGCCAAAGACGAGCGGTTGGCTTCCGCCGCCGCGTGACACACCCGCGCCGCGCTGCACGCCCCGGCTCGCATGCCCCTGCTGGCCCGCGCCGGATTGCCCCTCGCCCTCGCCGGATTGCCCCTCGCCCGTGCCGGAT
>NZ_JABXEP010000247.1:0-7690 GCF_013372605.1 Myxococcus sp. AM009 | reverse complement strand
GCGGGGAGCCGGCGAGGCGCGGGCTGTGGGCGTCAGGGGGACGCAGGCGGCGCATCAGGTGTGAATCGATGAGCGCCAGCATCGTGCTCGCCGTTTCGGCTCCAAGGATTCCCGCCAGGCAGGCGACCTGACCGGCATGTGCTTGGGCGGAAGGTGGGCCCAACCCGCTGTCAGGGGCCAGCAATGGTTCTCGGTTTTACTCAACCCGCGTGCCGTGAGCGCCCGGAGGGCGAGACTGCGGGCGCAGCGTGTAGTCGGTCGGGCAGAGAGCTGTCACCGGCGCGAGGCAGAACGTTTATGGAAGGCAACGCGACTTCGATGGGACCAAGGCTTGTTGCCCAGCTTCCGTGCTCGCGTGTGAACTCATTGCCTGAATCGGCGACACGTCGGTCGTCGCTGCATCGGGAATTCGGGCAGGCGGTGTCGCTTGAGATTGCCGAAGAGTACGGTGCCGTCCTGTTGTTTGTCTGGGATGGCTCCGGCAGATGCTCGGGCGATACATGGCACTCAAGCCTGGAGGGCGCGATGCATCAGGCTTGGTCCAAGTATGGCGTTCACTCTAGTGCATGGGAGATTGCCGATGCGCCAGGGACGGTTCGAGAAGAGTGATGGTGCGGGGCGAGCTGAAGACGAAGCGCCCTGCGCCCTCTTTCCCGTCGCGGCTGCTCGCCATTCAGGTGCTTGAAGAGGCGTTTCCGAAACGACTCAGCATCTCTTCGACGTACTGGACGCCCCGGGCCGTGATGGCTTTGCCCTTCTGGGTGTCCTGCGCGTAACCACCGTGCAGGCGGAGCGCCTTGGCCGCGTTCGGCGCGGCGTAGGTGACCCCAAGTTCTCCCCAGAACCGGGATGTCGTTCCAGACGTCACCTCGAACTCCCCATCCAGTGAGCGTGCGAGATAGAGGGGGATGAGTGACCGCACGAGCTGGTCCTTCTGCTTGCCCGCCGAGATGAGGTCCTGCTGCCGCGGGTGGCTGCGCAGCGCGGACAGCAACTGGTCCACTGCGGTGCCTCCATTCCCGTTCGAGGTCGAAGCGGCCTCCTTCGCGGGCCGCGCTCGCTTCTTCGTCTTCGCGGCCGGCCGTGCGGTCCGCTTCTCCGACCTGACTCCAGCGCTGCCCTGGGCCTGTCGCGCTGCGGGCTTCTTCTTTTTCGCCCCGGTGCGAGACGCCTTCGCCGTCATCTTCCGGGAGGGCTCAGGCGTTGAGGGTTGGGCAACCGAAGGTACGTCAGCGTCGGTAATTGCCGCGCCACGCGGCGGAGTGCGCTCTGCCACGGTCGGCTCCGGCGCCGACGCGTCGGACGGCTGGGAGATGGCAGGCCTGGGACGCGGCGTGCGCTCGACCACGGTCTGCTGCGCGGCGCCACGAGGAGGAGGTGAGGGGAAGTCCGAGGACCGGGGCGCGGACGTGTCTCGGGTCTCCTTGAGCCCGAGGCGCGCGCGCACCTCACCCACGATACCGCCCAACCCCACGTTCTGGAGCAGACCTTCCAACCGGGACGTGAAAGACACCTGGTGAGCCCTCCTGGAGAAGCGCACATTACCCCAGGAAGGCCACATCCCCGAGCGGATGGCTCGATTCCTGCCGGTCCTGCTGTGGTGGCGGAGGCGGGAGGCATCGGTTGTAGGGCCACAGGGGCCGAGCCCGGGCCGCTGTGACGGCCCCGCACCGTGCGCCCTTCCCACGGCGTCCCAGGTCTGGACAGACACCCGGACTGACAGAAGCGGGTCGGTCCTCCAGGGTGGGCGTGGGCATGACCCACTGTCTTCCAGGTGCAAGGCCATGCAACTGTTCGGCAATCGTCAGACGGCGCTAGACTCTCCGGACACCTTCCCTGCACATGCAGCTGCTTTCCTCTGCCCTCGTCCTGTTGCTCCTCGCGCCTTGCGCGGCCCTGGCCCAGGGGAGCTCCCGTATTGCCTTCCTGGGCAAGCAGCTCCAGAAGAGCAAGGACCCGCGCTCGCGCTCGCAGGCGGCGCTGGTGCTCGGCGCCACGGAGGACCCGGAGGCCGTGCCGCTGCTGTGCAACGGATTGAAGGACGAGAGCGAGCTGGTGCGCGCGGCCGTGGCGAAGGGGCTGGCGAAGCTGCTGGAGCCCGACGGGCTCGCCTGCCTCCAGGCCCACAAGGCGGAGGCGGACGCGTCGGTCCAGGCGGCGGTGCGCGAGGCCGTGGGCGCCCTGAAGGAGTACCAGTCCCGCCCGCCGCGCTTCTACGTGCAGCTCGAGGCGGTCAAGGACCGCACGGGCAAGCTCCCTGCCGACCTGGTGAAGGCGACGGAGGCGCGGCTGCGCTCTCGGCTGATGCGGAGTGGGGCCCAGCTCGCGCCCGCGAAGGAGACGAAGGCGGCGGCGAAGGGCACGCTGAAGAAGCTTCGGGTGCGGGGCTACCGCATCACCCCGGAGCTTCATGCGACGGACAGCGGCGGGCTGCGGGTGGCGCTGGTGTGCCTCACCTACCCGGACCTGTCGCTGATGGGGCAGGTGGAAGTGAATGCCGCGGGCGCTCAGCCTGGCGATCTCCTCAAGGCGCTGGTACCTCGCGCGGTGGAGGAAGCGGCGGAGACCTTCGAGTGGAGCAGCGAGACATGACGACGACCACGGCGCCCCTGACGCCGCCCAAGCGGCGCTGGCGCAACTTCCTCCTCGAAACGGGCTTCCAGCTCAAGCTGACGGCGTACATCGTCTCGGTGACGCTCGTGCTGTCGGCGCTGCTGGGCGTGTTCCTCGTGAGAGGCGCGCGGTCGCTCATGCGCGAGACGGCGACGGCGGTGGAGGCCCGCTCCCGCGCGGCGGAGGTCAGCCGCGAGCTGTCCGGCGCCACGCTCTCCAACGAGCTGCTGACTCGGATGGATGACCCCACGTTCGAGGCGAGCTTCCGCGAGAAGGCGCGGGCCATCGACGCGGCCTACGAGGCAGAGCGCGCCGCCATCGTCGCCCAACGCGCGGAGCTGGAGCGGCAGCAGAAGCTCACCTGGTGGGCGTTGGGGGGCTTCCTGGTGGCTTTCATCGCGGTGGTGGGCTTGGGGACCATCGTGGTGACGCACAAGGTGGCGGGCCCGCTCTTCCGCATCCGCCGCATGGTGCAGGAGGTCCACGACGGCCGGCTGCGTCCACCCCAGCACGGGCTCCGGGATGGCGACGACCTCCAGGACCTCTTCGATGCCACGCGGAAGATGGTGCAGCGCCTCCGCGAGCAGAACGAGGAGGACGCGAGGACCTTGTCGAACGCGCTCCTGGCCGCGGAGCACTCGGGCGCCTCCCCCGAGCTCATCCACGAGCTGCGCGCCCTCGATGCGCGCTACCGCACCCGGCTCGAGGACTGAGCCGCTCCAGGGCTCACCCCCAGGACCGCGCGGCTCCTGACTCCACGGTGAGCCCCGTCTCCTTCAGCATCGCGTGGATGCGCAGGCGCGCCTGGGCCCACGGGAGCGCCTCGACGCGATAGCCCTCCAGCGCGTTCATCAGGTGGCCACGGTAGCTGGGGTGCCCCGGGTCCGAGATGATGACCACGCCCCGGTCCGTCGTGGCTCGGATGAGCCGGCCCACGCCCTGGCGCAGCTGCAGCAGGGCGCGGGGAAGCCGGTAGTGGAGGAAGCCCATGTACTCGCCGCCGTTCCGGGAGAGGGGCTCCTCGCGCGCGGCCACCAGCGGACGCATGGCGGGCTCCAGGGGCAGCTTGTCGATGAACACGCAGCCCACGCCGCGGCCGGGGATGTCCACGCCTTGCCAGAAGCTCTTGGTCCCCAGCAGCACGGTGCCCGTGTCCTTCTCCTGCCGTGCCGCCAGCGAGCGGCTGTGCCCGCGTGACTGTCGCAGCACCTCGATGCCCAGCGGGTCCAGTCGTCCGCGCACGCTCGTGCCCACGCGCTCCATGCGGCGCGTCGACGCGAACAGCCCCAGCACCCGGCCGCCCATCGTTTGTGCCAGGCCCGAAATCCGGAGCGAGGCCCACTCGATGAAGGCTTCTTCGTGCGCACGAGGCGCATCGGTGACGAGCACGACCAGCGCCTGCTCCTGCAGCTTGAAGGGCGTGGCCGCGCGGACCAGCCGGGGCGCGGGCCGGCCTCCGCGCCCGTCGAGCCCCAGGCGCCGGAGGACGAAGGGGAAGCCGTCGCCAGTGCCCAGCGTGGCGGAGGCGAGCACCAACGTGCGCTTGCTCTCCGCGAAGTCCTTCGACACGTAGGCGGAGACATCCACTGGCTGGGCGCTCAGGCTCCACCGCTGCCGCTTCGGCTCCGCCGTGGCCGCGTAGCACCGTCCTGGCGCGGCTTCACCGGACAGCTCGCCCGCGAGCACCGCCAGCTCGCCCAGCTCCGTGGTGGCACCGGACAGCTCCCGCTCCAGCGCGGGCTGCCGGGCCGCCAGCTCGGGGAGCGCGGCCAGCACGCGCACAGAGAGCAGGACATGCAGCGCCTGGAGCGCGCCGCGCACGCCTTCGAGCCCTTCGCGCACCGGCTCCCAGGCGGGCAGGGCGCGCACGGTCGCGGTGATGCGCAGCTCCGGTGAGTACGCGCCTTCGTCCGGGTCCTCGCCCACGGCGGTGGCGGCGGGCTCGCACAGCTCCGTGACGCGAGCGCCGAGGTCGCGCGCGTCGTCGAGCAACCGGCGAAGGCCATCCTCCACCTCGCCCATCAGCGCCCGCGTCTCCGTCCGGCGCGAAGCGCTCAGCGCCTTGCGCAGCTCGGCGAACAGGCCGCGTCGTCCGTCCCTCCCGTGCAGCCGCTCGGTGAGGCGGAGGAAGGCCAGGTCCGACAGCTCCAGCGCCAGCGCGGTCGTGGCGACGTCCTCCACCTCATGCGCCTCGTCGAGGACCAGGTGGTCCAACTTCGGGTAGCGCGCGGGCCACGCGAAGGCGAGCGACTGGTTGATGACCAGCACGTCGGCCTCCCGCGCCTGCGCCACGGCCGAGTGATAGAAGCAGCGGTGGAAGTGCGGGCACTTCTCGCCCAGCGTCGTCGACGCCTCGGAGCGCACGGCGGGCACCAACGCCATCAGCACCGGGAAGCGCTCGCGGAACCAGTGGCTCAGCCGGTCCAGGTCGCCCTCGCCGCTGCGGCGCAGGTACGCGCGCAGGTACGCCCGAGGCGCGCGCGCGGAGTGCCCCATGCCGGGCTCCACCCGCGTGGCCTCCAGCGCGCGGCGGCGGCACAGGTAGTTCGTCTGGCCCTTCAGTAGTGCATAGCCAAAGGCGCCCTTCGTGGCCCGGTGAAGCCGAGGCAGGTCCTTCTCCAGGAGCTGGTCCTGGAGCGTCTTCGTGTGCGGCGCCACGCCGACCTTGCGCCCGTTGCGCGCCGCGAAGAGGGCCGCAGGAGCCAGGTACGCCAGCGACTTGCCCGTGCCCGTGCCGGCCTCCACCGCCAGTTGCCCGCCGTCCGACAGCGCCCGCGCCACCGCCTGCGCGACGTCGAGCTGCGCGGCCCGGCTCAGGAATCCTTCACCGGCCTGCTCCAGCGCGCCGCCCGCGCCCAGCAGCGCGGAGACCTCGTCCGGACGCACCGGCAGCACGGGGGCATCCGCCTCCGGCTCAGGCAGCGCCGTGGCGCCTCCCGCACGCCGCCGCTCCGGCTTCCCGCGAAGGAAGCCCTGCGCCTCCAGCGCCAGCGGCGCCGCCTCCGCGCGGCACGCTGCGGCCAGGCGCGACAGCAGGTCCACCAGCGGCCATTCCTCGTAGTCGAACGCGCCGCTCGCGCCGTCCTTCAGGCCCACGCCCTCCATGGCCAGGCGCAGCTCCGCGCCCTTGCGCGGATCCAACGCGGCGAGCAGGTCCACCACGTCATCGCCACGGCCCTCGCGGATGCAGCGCTCCATGGCGTGCACCAGCACCGAGTACACCGCCTCGCAGTCCGACACCGCGCGGTGCGGCTGGCGCAGTGCCAGTCCGCCCCAGCGCAGCAGCGACTCCAGCGAGTGGCTGGGCAGCTCCGGGTGCAGGTAGTGCATCAGCTCGCACGAGTCGAGCACCGGGGCGCGGATGGGGCCCAGCAGGTCCGGCAGGAAGCCTTTTTCAAAGGGCGCGTTGTGCGCCACCACCGTCCAGCCGGAGAGCTTCTCTCGAAGCTCGGCGATGTCGGTGCCGAAGCGCGGATGCCCTTCGAGGTTCGCGTCCGTCAGGCCCGTCAGTCGCCGGATGGTGAGGGGGAGGGGCCGCGACGCCGAGTACAGGCGAGCGAAGCGCTCCACCTCGCGCCCGTTCTCGAAGAAGATGCAGCCCAGCTCGATGACCTCGTCCACACGCGGGTCCAGCCCCGTGGTTTCGAGGTCGAGGAAGACATGCCGGGTGAAGAGCTCCGCCGCGCCGCCCATTCAGGCCGCGCAGACTACTCCTCCCGGCGGCGCTGCCCAGAAATCGGCCAGCGTCCGTCAGTCGACCATGAAAACGCCGGAAATCATCTTGTTCATGGCGCAGCCGTACACCAGCTTGCCAGACTCCTTCGGCGTGAAGGCAATCTCCACCGGCTCGTTGAGCGGCAGCGGGGTGTTGATGTCGTAGCCGTCCATGACGACTTCCGTGGCGCAGGTGTGGTCCGTCTTGCGCGTCACCACCAGCTTCACCGGCTCACCCTTCTTGAGGCTCACCGGGCTGGGCTCGTAGCCCTTTTCGGTGACGGAGAGCTCGACGACGCGCACGCCGTTCTCCCGCTTCTCCGGGACGGCGGGCGCCTTCGCCGCGTCGGCGTCCTTCGTGCACCCTTGCTGGGTGATGCCCACCATGGCGGCCGTCGCGGCCAGGGCGAGCCAGGGCTTGATGATGCGGGAGATGAACTGACGCATGGAGGTCTCGGTGGTGAGGGGCCGCGCCCTCCGCGGGGATGGGCCTCAGGCCTCTTCCGCGGGGGCGCTCTCGGAGGGGGAGGTGACGGGCTCGAAGCGCAGCAGGGCGTGGAGCGGGACGAAGACTTCGTGGCCCTCTTCGCCCAGCAGCAGGTCGAACCGGCCCACGCGCATCAGCGGAAGCTGGAGGGTGATGCCGTTGCGCAACACCATCCGCACCGTCTGCCCCAGGTGGTCCAGGAAGGCGCGCGGGTCCGAGTGAGGGCGCTTGTCCGGCTGGCGCGCCACCGCGGACGGCTTCTGCGTCAGCTTGGCATCGCGCTCCAGGCCTGGCAGCAGCCGCTCCCAATCCGCGCGCCGGGCCAGCAGCACCACCTGGAGCTTCTCCAGGCGGCCCGTGCGCTCCAGCGTGAAGGCGATGGGCTCCTCGCCGAGGAGCGTGTCCAGCAGGGAGCGCTCCGCCAGCACCACGGAGACCTCCGCCTTGTCGCTCATGAGGCGGGCCAGGAAGTCCGCCACCACGGCGTTTTCGACCTCGCCGCGCGCCTGCTTGATGGCCGCCTTGCGCTGGGTGCGCTCCTTGCGGGCCATGAACTCCGCCACCGTCATGCCGCTCTGGAGCACGCCGAAGGCGTCACCCAGGGACAGGCTGGGCGTCTGGCCCATCAGCTCGTACACCTGGTCGAAGCGCTTCGCCTCCTCGGCGTGCAGCTTGCGCCAGATGCGGCACTTCATCTTCCCTTCGAGCTCGCCCTTCGCGATGCGGGCGGGGACGCGCTCGCGCACCGCCAGCGCCTGAATCTGCTCGGGCGTGGGGGGCGGCCGCGGCGTGGACGGCCGGAAGCCGCCGGGGCGTCCGCCAAAGCCACCTGGGGACCTGCCCGGAGGCGCACCCGTGCCGGGGCCCGAGGGGCGG
>NZ_JABXEP010000246.1:0-7726 GCF_013372605.1 Myxococcus sp. AM009 | reverse complement strand
GTTCATGTCGTTTCGGGAGGGCTGGGCCGGGCGCCGCCGGCGGAATGAAGGCGTTGTCGCAGCCGCGCCGCGCGCTCGGCGAGCTGCTGGAGGTCCGTGTCGCGCGTCACCGCGCGGCTGTCCGTGGTGAGCGCCTCGAGCCCCTGGGCCAGGTCCGCGCGGCCACGCTCGCGCAGCCCGTGAGCCACCGCGTCCGCGGACGCGTGCGCGGGCAGGCCCGCGTGCAGGGCCAGGTCCTGGGTGAGGCCCCGGAGGATGAGCTGGGCGGAGAAGCCGTGGTGCCGGCCCTCGCGGTACAGCCGGCCCATGGCGAAGAGCGCGTCGGTGGCGCCCACGCGCGAGGACTCGGGCGGGGGCCGCGGGCGGCCGAAGCGCTTGAGCGACACCGACCACAGCGCCACGCCGAGCAGCAGCTGCAACACGGCGAAGTGCAGGCCGTAGCGGCGCGCGAAGTCCACCACCGAGCGCTCGTTGGTGAAGCCGTGGTGGAACTCGTCGAACTCGATGGGGCCGGGGCCCATCGACGCCAGGGTGCTGAGCCAGAACTGCGCGTTGTCCGCGCGCGCCAGCGCCTGGTTCATGGCCAGCTCCGGGGCGCCCACCACCAGCACGCGGCCCTGGCCGTAGGGCACCACCGCCGCCACGAACATGCCCAGCCGCTCATCCTCCAGGACGGGGACGGCCGTCTCGGGCAGCTCCAGGTAGGCCTGGACCTTCGCCTCCACGCGCTCCACGCCCAGCGTGTACGGCGTGGGCTGGGGTGGCACCAGCGTGCGCATGGGCAGGGTGGTGTCCGCCTTGAAGAGCTTCACGTTCAAGGCGCGCAGCACCGGGTTCTCCCGCGAGCCCCACGGCACGTAGATGGCGCTGCCGCCCTCGCGCACGTGCGTCAGCAGCTGCTCGGTTTCATCGTCGTCCAGCGCGGCCGCGCGGAAGGCGTTGAAGCCGGTGCGGGGGACGTGCTCGTCGTCCAGGCCCGCGTCGGGCTCGGCGGCCAGCGCCGTCTGGTCCGGGTCGTCCTCGTAGGCGCCGGACACCTCCACCGCCAGCAGCACCGGCGTCCCCAGTCCGGACACGATGCGCAGGTCCGCCATGCGGCGCGTCACCGGCAGCTCGCTCTCCTGGGCCAACAGGTACAGGGCCCGCGCGCCGTCCTCCTGCGCGCGGTACGTGGACAGCGTGTCCGCGAACGCGTTGCGCCGGGCGCCTCGGACCAGGAAGGTGGTCAGCACCGCGGTGAGCAGCAGGCCCCCCACCACCAGCAATGGGAAGCGGTCACGCACCGGCCACCTCCGGGCGCGCCGGCGCGGCCAGCAGGGGCTCGGTGAGCGCGCGGAACTCGCGGTAGCCGTCCACGCCCACCGGCAGGTTGCCGTACCAGGCGAAGTCGAAGCGCCGCGTCAGCTCGCGGAAGGGGGCCTTCCATTCCGCGCGGCCCCGGAATTGAGACAGGTAGTCCCAGTTGCTCAGCGTCTCGTCGTAGAGGATGGCGCCGTCGCGGTGGAGCCGGGACAGCAGCGCCAGGTAGAGGCTGCGCACCGCCTCGCGGTAGGCGCCCCGCGCGGCCAGCTCGTCCGCCAGGTGGGCCCAGCCCTCGGGAGGCCGGGACAGCGCGTGGTGGGCGTCCCCCGCCAGCGTGGACGCGTCCATCGTGGACACCTGCACGCCGTCGGCGCCCGCGCGGCGCTTGTCGCGGTTCAGCGCCCGCAGCAGCACCACGCCCAGCACCGCGAGGGTGAGCGTCACCAGCACCACCACCAGCACGTTGGCCACGCTGACGCCGCTGAGGACAGGTGGGGCCGTCTCCTGTCGCGCCTCCACCGGGTCCCGCTCGAACCACTTCTTCAGCAGCTCCCCCAGCCAGTCGATGAAGCGCCGCCACCAGCCTGGAGGCTCGCTGGGGGCCGTGGGCTCCGGGGCGTCCTTCTCCGCCTTCGGCGCGGCCTCCGCGAACTCGGGCCGGGACAGGATGTCCTTCGCCCGCGCGGCGGCGGCACGCGCGTCCGCCCGGGCCTGGGCGTCCACGGTGGCGCCCAGCGTGGTGAGTCCCTGCGTCAACGTGGCGCGGGCCTTGTCGCAGTCCTCCTCGTCGAAGGCCTGCCGCTCCACGCGGCGCACGAAGCGGTCCAGCTTCACGGCCTCGCCGGGCCCCAGGGACTCCAGGGGCGCGTACAGGCCCGCGGCGTCCTCCGCCGTCGCAGCCTCACACGCCTCCGCGACCTCGCCCAGCCGCCGCAGCGCCTCGGTGGAGGCCAGGGGCCGCGCGGCCTCGGTGTCCTGGGCCTGGGCCTGGGCCTGGGCCGGCGTCAGCAGCCCCAGGCCCAGCACCACCGCCAGCATCGCCGCGCCGCGCGTCGCGCCCGGCGGGGGCAGGGGGCGCCCCAACTCCCGGGAAGGGAGCTGCTGGACGCTGGCCAGCAGGTCGAGCCCTTCCTGGCGCACGCGCCCGTCCACCAGCAGCAGCGTGGCCGTCGCGGCGCGCACCGGCTCGAAGAGGGCGAACGTCGTCACCGCGAGGAAGAGCAGCCACTGGCCGTTGTCCAGCGAGGCGTAGCGCTCCGCGAACGTCAGGTCCACGCCCACCAGCTTGCGGCCCAGCAGTAGCAGGAAGTTGAAGGCGATGTGCAGGTTGAAGAAGGCCAGCACCTGCACGGACATGAGGATGCGGACCCACATCGCCGTGCCGCGCGCCGGGCCCAGCAGCCGTGAGCACGTGTCGTAGAGCTTCAGCGGACCGCCGCGCCCCTGCATCACCGCCGCGTAGCCCACCCCGTGGGACTGCAGCAGGAGGTAGCCGAAGCCTCCCGTCACCATCACCACCAGCGTGTTGAGTCCCAGCAGGTACGCCACGGCGATGAAGAGCGCGGGCATCCGGCCCAGCGCCGCCTTGAGCGAGGCCCCCGCGGAAGGCTCGCCCTGGGTGCCCAGCAGCAGCTCCTGCACGTAATGGCACGTCGCGCCCTGGCCCAGGCCCCGGAGGAACCACGCCAGCGTCAGCAGCAGCGAGGGCACCACGAGCGGCCAGCCCATGCGCACCGACTCCGCCAGGTACAATACGGCGGCCACCACGGCCGCGCCGCCGGGCAGGGTGAGGGCCCAGACGCCCGCGTTGCGGGTACACAGGCGCAGCGCGGCGTCCATCAGGGCCACCGCGTTGCGCGGGCGGAGTTCGAGCGCGGAGACGGCCATGGGTCAGCTCGCCGCCGCTTGGGCTATCAGGAGGACTCCGCCCCAGACGAGCGCCAGGCTCATCAGGGCCAGCACCACGTTGCCCGCCGACCATTCGCGCCGCTCACCCGGGCCCTCCAGCGCCTTGAGGCGCTGGGCCAGGCAGTTGGCGCAGCGGTTGATGCCCTCGAACTGCGTGGTGCACTCCCGGCAGATGACGCGCCGGCACTCCACGCAGACGCCGAGGCCGGCGCGCTCCGGGTGGTAGTGGCAGCGGCCCGAGCCTTGAATCATGCCGCCACCTTAACGCACACCCGGGCCCGCCGTACCACTCCCGAAGCGGGGACTACAGCTCGTCGAGGAACTCGTCGTTGTACGTGTAGCGGGACAGCCGCTTCACGAGCGCCTCCATGGCCTCCACCGGCTTCACGGAGAAGAGCATCTGCCGCAGCTTCTTCACCTTCTCGTACTCGCGCAGGGTGAAGAGCTTCTCCTCCTTGCGCGTGCCGGACTGGGCGATGTTGACGGCGGGGAAGACGCGCTTCTCCGCCAGGAGCCGGTCCAGGGTGACTTCGGAGTTACCCGTTCCCTTGAACTCCTCGAAGATGACCTCGTCCATGCGGCTGCCGGTGTCGATGAGCGCCGTGCCGATGATGGTCAGCGAGCCGGCCTCCTCCGTCGCGCGGGCGGCGCCGAAGATGCGCTTGGGGCGCTCCAGGGCGCGGCTGTCCACGCCGCCGGACATGGTGCGGCCGGAGTTGTCCACCTCCTTGTTGAAGGCGCGGGCCAGCCGCGTAATCGAATCCAGGAGGATGACCACGTCCTTGCCCGACTCCACCAGCCGGCGCGCGCGCTCCAGGGCCAGCTCCGCCACCTTGAGGTGGTCCGCGGTGGGGCGGTCGGAGCTGGAGGCCAGCACCTCCGCCTTGATGCTCCGCCGCATGTCCGTCACTTCCTCCGGACGCTCGTCGATGAGCACCACCATGACGTGGCACTCCGGGTGGTTGGAGAGGACGGCCTGGGCGATGCGCTGGAGCATGATGGTCTTCCCCGTCTTGGGCGGGGCGACGATGAGCGCGCGCTGTCCCTTGCCAATGGGCGAGATGAGGTCCAGCACCCGCGTCACCATCTCCTTGTGACCGCTCTCCAGCTTGAGCCGCTCGGTGGGGTCCACCGACGTCAGGTCCGCGAAGTGCGGCAGCCGCGGCGCGCCCTCGAGCGGCCGGCCGTCCACCGTGTCCACCTTCTGGATGACGCCCTTGTGGCCCCGCATCTGCGCGAAGGCGGTGATGTACTGGCCCTGCCGCAGCCGCAGCTTCTGGACCAGGTTCTTGGGCAGCTCCGGGTCGTCCGGCGCCGCCAGCAGGCTGCGCTTGAGCTGACGCAGGAAGGCGTTGGGGCCCTTGGCCTCCGTGTCCAGCACGCCCTCCACCGGCGACAGGTTCGCCTGCTGCGAGGCCTGCTGGCCGCCGCCCCCGTGCTGCGCGTGGCGCGCGTGCTGCTGGCCCCCGCCGCCGTGCGCCGGCTGCGGTTGTTGCTGTTGCTGTTGTTGCTGCGCCTGCCGCTGGCGGTGCTGCTCCAGCTCCTGCGGCGTCAGGAAGACCTGGACCTGCTGCCCGTCCGCTCCCGGCTGCATCCGGTAGGCCTGGCCGTCCGGGGTGAAGAGGACCTGCGCGCCACGGCGACGGCGCCGACGGCGGCGGCGGCGGCCGGTGGCCTGCCCGGGGGCGCCGCCCTGTGCGCCACCCGCGCTGGAATCACCGTCATCAGGCCCCTCGTCGTCGCCCTCGTCGCCACCGTCGTCGTCCGGCTCGGGCGGCGCCACGGCGCGGGCGGCGGGAACAGGGGGGGCATCACGTGGGTCGCGGTTATCGGGGTTTTCGCTCATGAAAGTTCCAGACTGTGTGCGCCCCGGGCGGCCGCTCCAGGAGGAGGGCGGGGACGCAAGGTGACTCAGGCCGTGGGACAGGAAGCGGACGCGGGGCCCTGGTGACAAGCAAGCCGAACCGCCGGTTCCTGGAGCACCCTGGCGGCCCAAAGCCGTCCGAGGTGCAGGGGTAACAGTAACAGAGGCCGGGGACGGCGCCGCCGCTTTTTTCGCGAGGTGTCGTCCGCCCGACCCCTCCTTGCCGAATCAGGGCCGCCGCCAGGGCCTCAGCGGACGGTTATCTGGAAGGGCACCATCGCCTTCACGCCCGGCTGGAGCAACAGCAGGTTCAGCCCCGCCGAGCGGGCCAGCGCCCGCAGGGACTCGGGCAGGACGGGCTCTTGCGCGGGCAGCAGGGACAGCGCCGCGCGCACCCCGGGCTCACCGCCCAGCGCGGAGAGGAAGCCCCGGGCCTCGCCCATCACCACCAGGTCCAGCTCCTCGTCCGGAGGGACTCCGGCCCGCAGCCGCGCGGAGTCCACCGCCTCCATCAGCCCGCCCAGCTTGTCCACCAGGCCGCGAGCGAGCGCGTCCTGGCCGCTCCACACCCGGCCGCGGGCGACCTCGTCCACCTTGGCCTTGTCCAGCTTCCGCCGCAGCGCCACCTGGGTGATGAAGCTGTCGTAGGACGCGTCCGCCCACGCCTGGGCCGCCTCCTGCTCCTCCGGCGTCCAGGGGCGCCACACGTCCAGGATGTCCGCCAGCGGCGCGCGGGTCAGGCTCTCCTGGTGCACGCCCAGCATCCCGCCCAGCAGGCCCTCGAAGGCGGGCTTGATGTAGAAGACGCCGATGCTGCCCGTCAGGGTGGTGGGCAGGGCGAACACCTCGTGCGCGCCAATGGCGGCGTAGTAGCCGCCGGACGCGGCCATGTCCCCCATGGAGGCGATGACGGGCTTGTGTCTGGCCGCCTCCAGCACGGCTTCGTACATCAGGTGTGACGCCAGCACCTCGCCGCCGCCCGAGTCCACGCGCACGACGATGGCCGCCACGCTCGGGTCCGACTGCGCCTGCTCCAGCGCGCGCATCACCGTCTCCGCGCCCGCGAGGCGGCTGAAGCCCAGCGGGTCCTCGCGGCTGCGTCCGCCGATGATGTCGCCCAGCACCGGCACCACGGCGATGCGGCGCCGGCGGGCCCAGCGGCCATCGCGCTCGTCGCGCGGCGCGTACGTGGTGCTGAAGCGTCCGCCCGGCACCAACTCCGCCACCTTCTTGTCCAGCTCCGTCGAGGAGATGATGCCGTCCATCAACCCCAGCTCCACCGCGCGCTTCGGGTGGGGCAGGCCCAGGGCCCACAGCGCGCGCAGCCGCTCCACGGGCACCTTGCGGCCTTCCTGCACGGCCTTCTCGTAGACGGCCACCTCCGTGTCCAGGTAGGCGTTCGTGGACTCCAGGGCGGCGTCGCTGGGCTCGGTGCGGGTGAGCTGCTCCGGGGCCGTCTTGAAGCGGCCCACCCGCGCCACGTCCCAGTGCACGCCCAGCTTCTCCATCGTCCCGCCGTACGCCTGGAGGTGCACGGCCAGGCCGTTGATGTAGAGAATCGACTCCTGCAGCGCGTAGATGCGGTCCGCCGCCGACGCGACGAAGTAGCCCAGGTCGTCCGTGGACAGCACCACCGCCATCACCCGCTTGCCGGACGCGCGCAGCCGCAGCAGCGCCTGGCGCAGCTCCTCCGCCTTGCCCCAGCTCACCCCGGGCAGGCTCTCCAGCTTCACCACCACGCCGGCCAGCCGGTCGTCCTGGGTGGCCAGATCCAGCCACCGCGTCAGCCGCAGGTACGGGTCCGCCTCGCTGACGCCCAGCCAGGAGAGGACGGGGCTGGTGCCGCCGCTCAAGGCATCATTCAAGTCCAGCAGCGTCACCACGCCGGCGCGCGGCGCGATGGAGCGGTACGTCTCCGACGACAGGCGCACCGCCACCAGGTGGTCCAGCCCCGCGTTCGTCCCGCCCGCCGCGTAGGTGAGGCCCAGGTGCGAGGTGTCCACCGTGGCCGCCACCTGGAGCGCGATGGGCACCCCGGAGGTGAAGCCGTGGGACATGCCCGCGCCCAGGCGGAGGCCCGGAACCACCTCCGCGTTGAGGGTGTACGTCGCCTGGCCCTGGCGGAACGCGCCTTCGGAGAAGCGCCAGTCCACGCCCAGCGTGTAGCGCTCATCCAGCGGGCGCACGCCCAGGCCCAGGTTGTATTGCCGCTTCAGCGCCAGCGTGGCCTCGGTGGGGGCGTTGACGTCGCGCACTACCGCCCCCAGCGACAGCGCCCGCAGGGGTCGCGCCGTGAGGCCCACGTCGAAGGTGTCGAGCGCGTCGATGTCCCGGTTGGACGAACCATAGGCGTGCCACGAGGCGCCCAGCTGCAGCGTGCGCGTGCCCAGGGAGAGGCCCAGCGACGTGCGGCGGTAGTCCGGCTCCGCCCGGCCACGAATCCACTCCATGGCGCCGCCCAGGCCCATGCCGAGCAGGCGCGTGGCCAGGAAGACGCCGTCTCCCAGGCCGTCATGCACGAGGTTTCGCTCGTGCAGGTAGAAGAGCTGGCTGCCTTCGACGAAGCCCAGGCCCGCGGGGTTGAGCGACAGGGCAGTGGCTTCGTCCACCAGCGCGGCGCCCGTGGGCGGCAGCGTCAGCCCCCGGGAGGGC
>NZ_JABXEP010000245.1:0-7736 GCF_013372605.1 Myxococcus sp. AM009 | reverse complement strand
CTCCAGGTGTGCCCGCGGCCCGCCCGGAAGTCACTCTCCAAGTGAACCTCCACGCACCGTCCGGCGCAGGATGCATTTTTACTGGAATCAAACGTCAGCACTGAAAACCAGTGAAAATGAAAAAATGCGCCCTTGCTGGCAATAAAGCCAGAATTCGTTGTATAGGCGGACTAGGGGAGCCCCATCCCGCCCGGTCGTTCCTCGCCGGCTCCCCACACCCCTGACGCACCGCCTGTAGGGGCCTGGCCCCTCCATTGCCACTCCACCCGTTGCAGACGAACCGCGTGCCGGGGGGCCGCGCTCGTCTGGCGAGCCCGCCATGCCCGTGTCCGCGCAAAAGCAGGAAGAGACCGGAGTTCCCGCCCACGCATCCGCGGGCCGTTGCCCCCACCTGGGCGCCCAGTACAACCCCTTCACCGGCCCCCACGCGGAGGACCCACACGCCTTCTTCGAGCAGCTTCGCAAGGACGAGCCCGTCAGCTTCAGCCCCATGCTGAACATGTGGCTGGTGAGCCGCTACGAGGACATCTCCCAGGTGCTGAAGAGCCCGGCGCAGTACTCCAACCGGGACATGCTGGGCAGCGGCACCCACCTCACGGACGAGGCCAAGGCCATCCTGGACCAGGGCTTCCCCACCGCGCACGTGCTGCTGGGCATGGACCCGCCCGAGCACACCCGCCTGCGCCGCCTGATGAACCGGGGCTTCACCGCGCAGCGCATCGCCGGCATGGGCCCCTTCATCCAGCAGATGGCCACCACCCTGGTGGACCGCTTCGCCCAGGACGGCCAGGCGGACCTGGTGCAGCAGCTCGCCTGGCCGCTGCCCGTCCACGTCATCCTCGGCGTCATGGGCGTGCCGCAGGAGGACGTCTGGAAAATCAAGCGCTGGAGCTCGGACTGGCAGCAGCTCGTCTTCGAGTACGTGGCCCCCGAACTCCAGCCGGAGATGGCCAGGGGCGTCATCGAGTTCCAGCAGTACTGCATCCGCCTCATCGAGGACCGGAAGAAGCACCCCCAGGAGGACCTCACCAGCTACCTGGTGGCCGTGGAGAGCGACGGCGAGGCGCTGAGCATGCACGAGCTGGTCATGGCCGTGGGCGCGTCCATGCTGTCGGCCGGCCATGAGTCCACCACCGCGCTGATGGCCAACGCCTGGAAGGTGGCCCTGCAGCATGGCCTGTGGCAGCGGCTGCGCGACGACCGCGCCCTGGTGCCGAAGTTCCTCGAGGAGTCCAGCCGCTACGACTCCGTCTCCCACGCCATGATTCGCACCGCGAAGGAGGACGTGGAGCTGAGCGGGGTGAAGATTCCCGCGGGCGCGCGCCTGCTGCTCCTCTTCGCCGCCGGCAGCCGGGACGAAGCCCTCTGCCCCCACGCCAGCAAGCTGGACGTGGACCGGGAGAAGGTGCCCCAGCACCTCACCTACGGCCGCGGCACCCACTTCTGTCTGGGTGCGCCCCTGGCCCGGCTCCAGTTCGACATCACGACGAACATCCTCCTGGACCGGCTGCCGGACCCCAAGCTCGTCCCCGGCCAGGACTTCGGCACCTGGCAGAGCCTGGTGCTGCGGCAGATGAAGCACCTGAAGGTGGAGTGGACCCCCACCTGAGCCCACCCACCCCGCTGTGAACCAGGGCCTGGCGACCGACACCGGTCTCCAGGCCCTTTTCATGTCCGGAGGCCTGCGACCTCCACCCCGGAGCGGGTGATTTCCTACAAAGAAGGGTAGAAACCCACCCCACCTTGAGTGAATAGGCGGGACAAATCAGACCCCCACGGGGTACAAGAAGACCCAAATAGGCACGCTCACTCTGGAATGCGTGCATTGCAGAAAGAATTTTCTTGCCTCACCACCCATTTCCGCGCGAAAGAGTCCAGGAACACCCTGCTTCCGAGTAAAGCAGAAGGAGCCCCCCGACATGTACGCTCAAGTGGTGGATGAGGCAGACATTCAGTTCGCGCACCGAGTTGACCGCAAGGCGCTGGCGGCCATCACCCGGGAGATGTCCCAGGTGAACAATGGTCGGGCGCTGTGGGCCATGGCCAGTCAGTGGCTGGTCATCGTGGCGGCATTTGCCTTCGTGCTCTTCGTGGACCGCTGGTGGGCCTGGCCGCTGGCCGCCGTCCTCATCGCCACGCGGCAGCACGCGCTGCTAGCGCTGATGCACGAGGCGGCGCACTACCACTTCCTGTCCAACCGCAAGGTGTCGGACGTGGTCAGCGACCTGCTCTGCGCCTTCCCGCTCAACATGACGACGGCGGGCTACCGGCACGAGCACATGCTGCACCACCGCTACGTGAATACGGCGCGGGACCCGTACCTGGCCGGGCAGCTGGTGGACGCCTCCTGGCACTTCCCCCGCACGCCGATGCGCGCCACGGCCGTCTTCCTGGCGGACGCGCTGGGCCTGTACGCCCCCAACCACCTGAAGGTGGTGCTGCCCTGGACGTACTGGGGTCGCCTGGTGGGCCGCGCCCAGCCGCGCATCTCCGCGGGCGAGCACCTGCGCTACTGGCTGTATGTGGCCACGCTCGTCACGGTGCTGGTGACGACGGGCGCGTGGCTGCACTGGCTGCTCTTGTGGGTGCTGCCGACGACGACGGTGATGATGGCCTTCTTCCGGATGCGCGCCCTGGGTGAGCACCCCATCGAGGAGACGACGTCCGGTGACGAGACGCGCGAGACGCGCGACGTGCTGGGCACCGCGCTGGAGAACTTCTTCATCGCGCCGCTCAACGTGAACCTGCACCTCACCCACCACGCCTTCCCCTCCGTGCCCTTCTACAACCTGCCCGCCATGCACGCGCAGCTCGAGCAGGCCGGCTTGCTGGAGGACGGCGTGAATCAGTTCGACACGTACCTGGGCAAGGAGAACAGCCTCATCCAGTACCTCACGCGTGAGCCGGAGGCCTCCGCCGCCGCGGCCGCCGCGTCCCAGCAGCCGAGCCTGGGCCAGCCGCTCCACTCGTGATGGCACCGCGAGGCCAGGCCTCGCCCCGCGCCGTCCAGGTGAAGCCGGGGGGCTCCACCCAGGACGGCCGGCGAGGCCGCGGCCCGCGGTCAGAAGCGCCGCAGTGAGGACCAGGGGAAGGGCTTCCAGAAGGGCGTCACCACGTCCTCGCCCTCCAGCGGAAACCAGGGTCCGGTGTCGCCTCCGGCGGAGAGCACGTGGAAGTCCTGCGCGGGCATGAAGCCCTGCCCCAGCAGCGCCACCTTCTCCCCTTTCGCGTTGGCCGCCACGTCCAGCACCAGCACCGCGTGCCCGGGACTTCCACCCAGCACGAAGAAGTCCCCGGGCCGCACGTCCTCGCGCGAGGGCCGCCCCTTGAGGGATTCCAGTGAGTGCGTGCCCGCGTAGGTGAAGACCAGGTCCAGCCACGCGCGGAAGCTGGCGCGTGAGGCATCCGGGGCCGCGCCGCGCACCCACGTCACCTTCGAGCCCGACACCCGCGCCCGGTCCCCTTCCGCGTACCGAGGCCACTGCGCCAGGTGCCCGCTGGTGAAGCGGTAGGCCAGGCGCTCCCGAGTGCCGCTGGCCCAGCGCCACTCCGCATGGAGGCGGATGACGGAGTCCGCGCACTGCTGGAGGTTCGCGGTGCCCACGTCCAGCTCCGCCACCGCCGCCAGCCGCGCGTCCCCCGCCGCCAGAATCCGCCCGCCCTGGTGGCTGAGCACCGGCGTGCCCTCCGGCCGCAGCGGCAGGCCTCGCAGCCAGGCCCCGAAGGAGCCCTTCACCACCGGCACCCGCGTGTAGCCCTCCGGCGGCGCCACGGCGGCCTCCAAGGGGCGCACCACCGCCTGGGCCGGCAGCCATGTGTAGCGCGCCAGCTCCTCCTTCGTCGCGGGCCGGGGTTGGCCCTCCTCCGCGGCCCCCCCGGACATAGGGAGCAGGCACAAGGCCCACAGGAGCGTCCAGGTCCACGGACGAAAGCGGCCCTCGGTGGCGGGGAGGGACGAGGAGGACGGGCACGGCGGACAGTCGAACGCGGACACGAAGCAGCCATCTCCAGGAGTCAGGGCGGCACGACAGGTGGCGCCGCGGGTTGGAGGTCTCTCATGGGCCTGAAGTTCCCTCACGCCCGCTCGAATCCAGCCGCTCCCTGCCTGCCCTGTGTCCCCGGGGGTGGGTCTACCGCTGAACGCTCGCCGCCCCTGGAACGTGCGCGGCGGGGACCGAGCACTACCTTGAGTCGTATGCGCCGTCAGGCGAGCCTCGCGCTGCTCAACACCTTGTCGCTGACCCGGCTGCCCCTGGCGGTGGCCTTCATCCTCGTCCCGGATGCCTGGGTTCGCGCGGGGCTGGTGGTGCTGGCCGCCTTCACGGACTTCCTGGATGGGTGGATTGCCCGGCACAGGGGGCTCGCCACGCGGCTGGGCGCGCTCATCGACCCGGTGGCCGACCGCGCCTTCATGGTGACGGCCCTCCTCGTCTGCTACCTGGACGGGCTCATCAGCGGGGTGGCGGTGCTGCTGCTGGTGCTGCGCGACGTCGGCACCACCGTGGGCTTCTTCGTCGCTCGCCTGGCGCCCGGGTTGCGCTCCGTCGAGCTGAAGGCGCGGATGCTGGGCAAGGCCGTCACTTCCTTGCAGTTGGTGACGCTGCTGTGCGTGCTGCTGTTTCCCCCCGCGGTGGTGCCCCTGGTCGCGCTCATCGGCGTGCTGTCCTTCGCCTCGGTGGTGGACTACTCCCACGCGGTGCTGAAGGCGCGGGAGCGGGACGCCGGACCGCGGCGGATGAAGCCGGAGTCCGGCGGCGCGGCCTCCCCGGGCTCCTCCCTTCCACCGGTGCGCAAGTAGGGCCGCGGCATCAGGGCTGCGCCGCCGAGTCCGCGGGCTGGGCTTCGGGGAGGCCCAGCACCCGGGCCCTCTCGGTGGCGATGGCGGAGCGTTCGCCTTCGCTCATCTCCATCCAGACGTCATCCATGTCGTCGAGCAGCCCGTCCTCCTCGGGTGAATCGCCTTCAGGGTGCCGGGCGCGGGCGAGCCGCAGCTTGTTCAGGAGTGCACGGTAACGGTCGTAAGCAGACATGGTGGGAACCTCCGCCTCGGGGACGAGCATCGGGCGTGCGACTGACGCGGCGTGGATGGACCTGGCACCTCACTTCCGGGGTGGATTGGACGGGAGCACGGAGATCTCCATCGTCCGCTCCTCATCCAGCAGATTCACCACCGCGCGGACCTGCTCGCCGGGCTCGAGCTTCCGCAAGGCGATGTTGCGCCCGTCCCGGAACACCCGCGTCTGGGGGTCCACGCGAAGCGTCAGCGGCGGACCGTCTCCGACGGCGATGGCCACCTCCGTGTCGCCCACGGAGCGCACCACGCCGGTGTAGACGGCATCCACCACGGCCGTACCGGGAGGCGATGGCACGTCCGCGCCCGCGGGCGGCACGTCACTGACGACGCCCGAGGAGCCGGCGCCTCCCGTGCCTGGCTGCGCGCCGGTGTCCTGCTGGGCGGCCGTGTCCCGCTGCGGACTCACCACCCTCGCGCCTGGAGGAATGCCCGCGCCGCCCGTGCCCGCGACTTGCCCGCGGAGCTGCGTCACCTCCTGGCGGAGCTGCAGCAGCTCGGCGCGCAGCTGATTCACTTCGCGCTGGAGCGCCGCGGCGTCCGACGAAGTCAGGGCCTGCCCTGTTGGCGCCTGCTCCGTCCGCGCGGGCTCCTGCTGTGTGCCTTGCGCGGTCGCCCCGTCGCCACAGAGCAGCAGCGACAGCGCCGCGAGGCCCAACACCCACCCGCTTGCTTTGCGCAGCATGAGGCCCTGACCTCCTTCCTGCTTCAAAGGTGGGGCCTGCCGGGTGACGGACAACCACCGGCCCGGCCAGGATGCGCTGGAGCGCCACCCACCTGGCGGGCACCTGCCTGCCCCCATGGGGACCGCCAGCGGCGCGGAAATTCTTCGAGGCGGCGCTGAAACTCCGAAGGGCCTCGCGCCACTCCTTGGGCGCCGGGCCTGAGCAAGCCTGGTCCGGTGGTGTCACGCGGCGGACCGCGGCGCCACGGGTGTGTCTTTTTCCTGGAGAACACCATGTCCAAGTCGTCTGTCTGGGTGAGCCTGAGTGTCGGTCTGGCGTTGGGTTTCGCGGGGGGGCGCGTGGCGCGTCCCACGGAGCTGGCCACGGGAACGGCCCATGCGGCCAACCTCGCGGCGAAGGCGCCCGCCCCCGGCGCGCGGCCCCGTGCGCCGATTTCGCCCACCGTCTACAAGGTGCCGGTGAATGACTCTCCGACGGCGGGCGCGGAGGACGCGCTCATCACGTTGGTGGAGTTCTCCGACTACGAATGCCCGTTCTGCTCGCGCGCGAACGGCACGGTGAAGCAGCTCCAGGAGCGCTACGGCCGCAAGCTGCGCGTGGTGATGAAGCACCATCCGCTGGCCAACCACGCGCGCGCCTGGCCGGCGGCGCTGGCGGCGCTGGCGGCGGGTGAGCAGGGCAAGTTCTGGGAGATGCATGAAGCGCTCTTCGCGAACCCGCGTGCGCTGAGCGAGGCCGACCTGGAGCGCTACGCGATGAAGGTGGGCCTGAACGTCTCGCGCTGGAACCAGGACCGCGCGGACCCGCGGCTGGCGGAGCGCGTCCGCCAGGACGAGGCGCTGGCGATGCAGTTGGGCGCCACCGGCACGCCGGCCTTCTACGTGAATGGCCGCTTCATCAGCGGAGCCCAGCCACTGGAGGTCTTCACGGGTGTCATGGACGAGGAGCTGAGCAAGGCGGAGGCCCTGGTGCGGACGGGCGTGCGGCCGGTGGAGGTGTACGCGCGAACCATCTCCGCCGGGAAGGACAGCCCGCCCACGCAGCAGCTGATGCCGGAGGAGCCGGCCATCCAGCAGGTGGACGTGGGCGCCGCGCCGTCCCGGGGCCCGGCCGACGCGCCGGTGACGGTGGTGGCCTTCTCGGAC
Source organism: Myxococcus sp. AM009 (assembly GCF_013372605.1). Taxonomy (NCBI): domain Bacteria; kingdom Pseudomonadati; phylum Myxococcota; class Myxococcia; order Myxococcales; family Myxococcaceae; genus Myxococcus; species Myxococcus sp. AM009. The sequence goes on along the minus strand of NZ_JABXEP010000245.1, from coordinate 834 downwards.
TTCGAGTGCCCGTTCTGCGCCCGCGTGGTGCCGACGATGAAGGCGCTGGAGGCCGCGTATCCTGGCAAGCTGCGCGTGGCCTTCAAGCACCAGCCCCTGACGCAGCACCCGAACGCGAAGCTGGCGGCGGAGGCTGCCATGGAGGCGCACGCGCAGGGCAGGTTCTGGGAGTTCCACGACGTGCTCTTCGCCAACCAGCGCAAGCTGGACCGGGCGTCGCTGGAGGACTACGCGCGGCAGGTGGGCCTGGACGTGGGCCGCTTCAACGCGGCGCTGGACTCGCGCCAGCATGACGCGCACGTGTCCGCGGACGTCGCCCAGGCCATGCGCGTGGGCGCCACGGGCACGCCCACGTTCTTCATCAACGGCCGCCAGGTGACGGGCGCCCGGCCGGTGGAGCACTTCCGCGCCATCATCGACGACGAGCTGCGGAAGGCTGCGCGGTAGTCACGGCGCCGAGGCCGCGACCTCTGAATCAGAGCGCGCGGCCTCGGGCTCCGGCGGCCGTCTCAGCACGCCCAGGTTCGTCACCTCGCGGGCGTTGACGTTGAACTCCACGTCTCCGTTGGAGGTGCGCAGCACGTGTTTGCCCGGCTTCAGCCCCGGCACGAAGATGCTGCCATCCCACAGCGTGTAGTGCGACGCGCCGACCCAGTGGCCGTCCACGGTGATCTCCTGCCGGCTGCCCCAGAGGTGGCCGTCTCCGAAATCCATCACCGCGGCGACGGCGCCCGTCTCCTCCAGGTGGATGTCGACGGACACGCGCTCCCCCTTCCCGCCCCGGACAGCGGCGCTGCCCGCGCGGCCATCCGGCAGCCACGCGAAGATTCGCCC
>NZ_JABXEP010000244.1:0-7738 GCF_013372605.1 Myxococcus sp. AM009 | reverse complement strand
CACCGAGCGGCCGGTGCGCATGGCGGATGGCCCCGCCCGTGTCCTGGTTGAGCACGAAGCGCGACAGCGGCTTCCACTGCACGGAGCCATCCGCCATGCGCACCGGCCGCTCGGTGTGGATGAAGGCCAGGCCGCCCTTGGGAAACAGCCGCGCGTCCGTCGCGATGGAGCGCCCCGCCGTCACCGGCCGCCCGAGCGAACCCACCGACGCGGTGTTGAGGAAGCGGAAGAACACGTAGGACTCGTTGTGGTCCAGCACCCGGTGGCGCTGCTGAGGATTGGCGGCCAGCCACGCCCGCAGCGCCTGCATCGACATCTCCTCCTTGGGGATGGCGCCCTCCTGGATGAGCAGCGAGCCGATGCTGCGGTAGGGCTTCCCATTCGACGCGGCGTAGCCGATGCGGCGCCGACTCCCATCCGGCAGCAGCAGCGAGCCGCTGCCCTGCACCTCCAGGAAGAAGAGCGCCACCGGGTCCCTGGCCCAGGCCAGCTCCAGCTTCCGCCCGCTGAGCCGCCCCCCTCGGATGTCCCCGCGAGACCAGTACGGCACCACCTTCCGCCCATCGAGCCGGCCGAAGACCCGCTCTGACTTGAAGCGCTCCGCGAAGGGCTCCAGCGGGACTTCAATCAGGTCGGACGGAGGCCCGTGGATGGGCACGTTGTATACGTCCGTGCGCGTCAGGCTCGCCTCGATGGTGGGCTCGTAGTAGCCGGTGAAGAGCACCTGGCCGTCCTCGCCGCCGGCGGCCTCCATCGGCTCGAAGTCCTCCAGGACCAGGGCCCACAGCGCCTCCGGCGTGAGGTCCTCGCGAAGCCGCGCGTGCAGGCGCTCCAAAGCGGTCCGCAGCTCGGCGAGGGAGACCTGCCGCGCGCCGTAGATGAAGCGGTGGTCGGACGGACGGCTCCGCAGCCACACGAGGCTCTCCGCGACGGCGGTCCGCAGGGACGCGACGTCACCGTCGTCCCGGGGCTCCATCTTCCGGGACAGCCCGAGGAGCGCGTCCTCGGGCCGGGTGACGGGGGCGCGGGTGGGGCTCGGACAGGCCGAGGCGAGGAGCCCCAGCGCCGACAGCAGGAGGATTCGGAGATGCCGCAGGTCCATGTGGCTCCCCTACCTATCGCACCTGCCCCGGTGGGCGCCCCTGACAAGGGCCCTGAGCATTCCACGCCCTCGCGCGGGCTCCAGCGACTCCGCGCGCGAGGACGGGCTGGGGCGCTGCGGACTCAGATGAAGTAGTCGGGGAGCAGCTCCGCCCCGGGCACCAGCTGGTACTTGTCGAAGTCCGTCACGCCCACGCCGCGGAGGACCTCCTCGTCGATGCAGAAGTTGCCGGTGAACTCGCGGCTCGGCTTGGTGAGGATGGCGTAGGCCGCGTCCGCCATGATTTCCGGCGTCCGGCAGCCGCGGATGGTCTCATCCCCGCCCAGCAGGTTCTGCACCGCCGCGGTGGCGATGACGGTGCGCGGCCAGATGGCGTTCACCGCGATGCCGTCCGAGCGCAGCTCCTCCGCCATGCCCAGCACGCACATGCTCATGCCGAACTTCGCCATGGTGTACGCGACGTGGGGCGCGAACCAGCGCGCCTCCATGTTGAGCGGCGGCGAGTTGTTGAGGATGTGCGGGTTGCTGGCCTTCTTCAGGTACGGGATGCACGCCTGCGAACACGCATACGTGCCGCGCGTGTTGATGCCGTGCATCAGGTCAAAGCGCTTCATCGGCGTCTCGAGCGTGCCCGTGAGGCTGATGGCGCTGGCGTTGTTCACCAGGATGTCGATGCCGCCGAAGGTCTCCACCGCCTTGGCCACGGCGGCGGCGATCTGCTGCTCGTCGCGGATGTCCACGACACAGGGCAGCGCCTTGCCGCCCGCCTTCTCGATTTCCTCCGCCGCCGTGTAGATGGTGCCGGGGAGCTTGGGGTGCGGCTCCGTCGTCTTGGCGGCGATGATGATGTTGGCGCCATCCCGGGCAGCGCGGAGGGCAATGGCCTTGCCGATGCCACGGCTGGCACCGGAGATGAACAGCGTCTTTCCCTGGAGATTGGACATGGGGTGTCTTCCTATCACGCCGCGCCATCGGGGAAGGCGCGCTCGATGAGCATCTGCATGGGCGCGTGGGCCGGGAGCGTGCCGAACGTCTGTCCATGCGCCCCGCCCAGACGGGACTCGCAGAAGGCATCCGACACGGCGGTGTTGCCCGCGCGAATCAGCAGCGACGCCTGGAGCGCCAGCGCCAGCCCCTCCACGATGGAGCGCGAGCGCGCCTCCATTGAGTCCGTGTTGGCCAGCGCCTTGCCCAGCCGCGCGGTGGCCTCGTCATACGCGGCGTGCCCGCCCTGCGCGGCCAGGAGCTCGGCGAAGAGGGCCTCCCGGCTGGCCGGCTCGCGTGACGCCGCGCGCAGCACGTCCAGGCACTGGATGTTGCCGCTGCCCTCCCAGATGGAGTTGAGCGGCGCCTGCCGGTACAGGCGCGGCAGGTTCGTCTCCTCCACGTAGCCCGCGCCGCCCAGGCACTCCTGCGCCTCGTTGACGAAGGGCGGCGTGCGCTTGCACACCCAGTACTTCCCCACCGCCGTGGCGATGCGGCAGAACGCGGCCTCCTTCTCATCCCGAGGCGTGGCGTCCACCGCGCGGGAGACGCGCCCGGTGAGCGCGACATGGGCCTCCAGCTCCAGCGCCAGGTCCGCCAGCACGTTGCGCATCAGCGGCTGGTCGATGAGCCGCTTGCCGAACGCGACGCGGTGCCGCGTGTGGTGGATGGCCTGCACCAGCGCCTGCCGCATCTGCCCGCTGGAGCCAATCATGCAGTCCTGCCGCGTCAGCGCGACCATCTCCAGGATGGTGGGGACGCCGCGGCCCTCCGCGCCCACCATCACCGCGTAGGCCCCATGCAGCTCCACCTCCGAGCTGGCGTTGCTCCAGTCGCCCAGCTTGTCCTTCAGCCGCTGGACGCGGATGGCGTTGAGCGCGCCGTCCGGCGTGAAGCGCGGCATCAGGAAGCACGACAGGCCGCCCTCCGCGTGCGCCAGCACCAGGAAGGCGTCGCTCATGGGCGCGGAGAAGAACCACTTGTGCCCCACCAGCGCGTAGGGCTGACCGGGCCCGCGGCCTTCGCCCAGGCGGTGCGCCTGGGTGGTGTTGGTGCGCACGTCGGAGCCGCCCTGCTTCTCCGTCATGCCCATGCCAATGGTGGCGCCCGACTTTTGCGCGGCGGGGATGAAGCGGCTGTCGTAGGACGCCGAGCTCACGCGCGGCAACCACTCCAGCGCCACCTCCGGCTGGTGGCGCAGCGCCGGCACCGACGCGTACGTCATCGTGAGGGGGCAGCTCGTCCCGTTGTCCGCCTGGTTGTGCAGATAGAAGAGGGCCATGCGCGCCACGTGGGCGCCGGGCGTGCCCTCGTTGCGCCAGGCGAAGCCCGACACGCCGTGGGCCATGCCCAGCTCCATCAGCCGGTGGTACGCGGGATGGAACTCCACCTCGTCGCGGCGGTGGCCATAGCGGTCGAAGGGCCGGAACCTGGGCTTGTTCTCGTTGGCGAGGAACGCCAGCTGCTGCATCTCCCCGCCCACCACGGGGCCGTACTTCGCCAGGTCGGCCTCCGCCCAGCCGCCGCCCTCGCGGGCCACCACCTCGCGGAGCACGGTGTCCGTCGTCCACGCGTCGTACTCGAGCGGCGGCGGCTGGTTCGTGACTTCGTGCGTGAGGAAACCGGCGGCAATGGCGTTGCGTTCAGTCATGGTGGAGGTCCTCCTGGGGACGGTACCCGGTGCCCATGGAGTACCGTGAACACGCGCGGCGGGCCACCGCAACCCGAGGAGCGGCAGCGGCGTGTCACCGCTTCTTCGCCTGCTCCAGCTCCTCGACCAGCAGCTCCGAGACCTTCCGCACCCGCGGGATGTCGAGCGCGGACTTCGCGCACACCAGGTGGTACGTGGTGGTGGCGAAGGGCCCCAGGTCCACGTCGAGCGGCACGAGGCTCCGCTCGCGCATGAAGCGGTGGCGCACGTCGCACAGCACCATGGCCCCCACGCCCGCCTCGGCCGCCGCCAGCATCACCAGGTAGTTGTCGGCGGTGAACACGGGCGAGAAGCCGGGGATGATGGACGCCAGCTGGGGATTGGGCGGCACCGCGTCGAACGGCGGCGCCCAGGCGACCCACGGGAGCGCCTGGAGCGACGGCCGCTTGGGCAGCCGGGCCTTGAGGGACTTCGCGGCGAAGACGGCGTTGGGGACCGTCAGCGAGGAGAGGAGCTTCAAGTCCGCGTTCATCGGGCCCCGGGCTCGCAGCGCGAGGTCCGCCTCGCCGCGCCCCAAATCCAGGTACTGAATCCCGGACAGCACCTCCAGCCGCAGGCCCTCGTGCTTCTTCATCATCGCCCCGGCGAAGGGCGCGAGGAAGCCGAAGCTCATGTAGGGCGACGCCGTCACCCGCACCAGCCCCCGCGGCGACGTGTCCGACGACTCGGCCGCGCGGTGCAGCTCACCGGCCCACTCCGCCATCTTCTTCGCGGGCTGCACCAGCCGCTCGCCCGCGGCCGTCAGCACCGCGCCATCCACCCCGCGGCGGAACAACGCCATGCCCACCGCGTACTCCAGCGCCGCCAGCCGCCGGCTCACCGTGGGTTGGCCCATCCGGAGCCGCCGGGCCGCGCCACTGAAGCTGCCCGCCTCGGCGATGGCCAGGAACAGCCGCGCGTCATCCCAGGAGATATTCATGAATGCATGACCTCATGCCTGAATCGTCATTTCCCATCAATTCTCGCATCGTTAGCTTCCGCGTGTCTCGACGTGAAGGAGCTCCATCCATGCGGACCCGTTCCATTGTCCTCTCCATCGCCGCCGCGCTCGGCGGCGCCCTCGCCGTCACCGGCTTCGTGGGCTGCGCCACCACCTCACACGGCGTCCAGCCCTCCACGCTCGGCAAGGCGCGGCCCTCCTCGGAGCTGTTGCCGCTGCTGACGCAGCCCGGCCCGGTAGAGCTGGAGACGGTCGTCTCCTGCGACTGGGCGGTGGAGCGCGGCGGCCTCATCAACCTGGCCCACCCCACCGCGAAGGCCGCCGGGCTGAAGGACGGCGCGGAGCCCGCGCAAATCTTCTTCCACGCCCTCCGCCACCCGGCCAAGGGCCTCTTCATCGTCGACACGGGCGTGGAGACGGCGATGCGGGACGCGCCGGAGAAGGCCGCCATGCAGGGGCTCATCGTCAGCGCCATGAACATGGGGAGCATGAAGGTGCACGCGCCGCTGGGCGAGTGGCTGGCGAAGCAGCAACAGCCGCTGGCGGGCGTGTTCCTCACCCACCTGCACCCGGACCACGTCACCGGCATGGCGGACGTCCCCGCGGGCACGCCCGTCTACTCCGGGCCGGGCGAGGCCTCCGAGCGCGCCTTCATGAACCTCGTCGTCCAGGCCAACGTCGACCGCGCCCTGGCCGGCAAGCCGCCGCTGTCGGAGTGGACCTACGCGCGGGAGGACGCCGGCCTGTTCGACGGCGCGGTGGACATCTTCGGGGACGGCTCCGTGTGGGCGCTCTGGCTGCCCGGCCACACGCCCGGCACCACCGCATACCTGGTGCGCTCCACGAAGGGCCCGGTGCTGCTCGCGGGGGACATCAGCCACACCCGCTGGGGCTGGGAGCACGACGTGGAGCCCGGCTCGTACAACAACGACGCGGACGGGGCCACGGCGAGCTTCAAGAGGCTGCGCGCGTTCGCCCAGGCCCACCCCGAGGTCGAGGTGCGCCTGGGCCACCAGCACTGACGCGCGCCTCAGTTCCGGGTGTGCCGCCGGAAGAAGTCCCACATGAGGTGGGTGCCGTCCGGCCCGGACGGGTCGGCGAAGGGATAGCGTGAATCCCCGCCGGGCCAGGCGTGGTCCATCCCCTGGATTTCGATGTGTCGCGCCACCAGCGCGCCGCCGTAGACATAGTCCTCCACGGTGTACGCGCGCCCGCCGGGCACACTCGCGCGCGTCACCTGCGTGGCCACCGGACGGATGCTGTCGTTGGCCACGCCGTCATCGCCGTAGTCACTGGTCTGCAGGAACTGCCGCGTCGCCTGCCGACCGTTGACGATGTCGACCACGCTGTCCTTCGTCCCGTGCACCACGAGCACCGGCACCGTGTGACGCGGACGGCCCGAGCACACCCACGCGTCCCGGCCCCGGTCGTCCGGGTGGTAGATGCTGCCGAAGAGCATCGCGAAGCCCGTGCCCGAAATCGTGGTGGCCGCCTTGTACATGGCCCCCGCGCCAATCATCCCCGCGGCGAACACGTCCGAGTAGCAGGCCAGCAGCGTGCCCGTGAGCACCGCGCCGGAGCTGACGCCGCCCACGTAGATGCGGCGCGCGTCCACCGCGTAGTGCCGCCGCACCTGCGCCACCATGTCCACGACGAGCGCGGGCTCCCCGTGGCCTCGCGTCTGGTTGAGCACCAGCATGAAGTTCCAGCACTGCGTGGGGTTCGCGAACGTCGCCTGGTTCGGGTACAGCACCAGGAACTTCTCGGCGTCCGCCTTCTCGTTGAGGCGCGAGAGGCCGGCGAACTGGGTCGGGTTCTGGAAGCAGCCGTGCAGCGCCACCACCAGGGGCAGCGGCGTGTCGGCCTGGTAGCCCGTGGGCACCCAGAGCTGGAAGCCCCGGGTCCCTTCAAGGCCATGGACCCAGGTGCCGGCGCGCGCGGGCGCGGCGGCGGTGAGCGAGAGGACGGCGAGCAGCAACAACCACGTGCGCGCGCACGCGACAGTGTTCCGCTTCATTGACTGACTCCTTCGGGGTGGGGAACCGCGCTCAGCCCGGCTGCCGCGCATCCGCCGCGGCGTCCTCGACTCCGGCCAGGAAGGCCGCCACGGCTTCGGCGACCTTGTCGGGCTGGTCATGCGGTGACGCATGGCCGGAATCACTCAACACCTGGAGCCGCGCGTTCGGCAGCAGGTCCACGTAGGCCTGCTTCGTGGACACGGGCGTGTAGTCCCTATCGGACGCGAGCACCAGCACCGGGCAGGTGATGCCGCCCAGGTGCCGCATGACGCTCCACCCCACCAACCCCTTCGTCGCGCGCAGGTACGCGTCCGCGTCATTGGCGCTGAACAGCTCCAGCGCGCGCTGACGAAGCGCTTCCTGCTCGGGCTTGGGAAAGAGCCTGGGCGCCAGGACCTTCGCCAGCGCCGCGGGCCCCAGCAGCTTCAGCAGCGTCAGGCGCAGGCCGAACTCGAACTTGCGGCGCAGCGTGCGCGCCACCAGCTCCGGCCCGCTGTTGACGATGACCAGGCTGCGCACCAGCTCCGGCCGGTCCACCGCGAGCTGGAACCCCATCATCCCGCCCATGGACAGGCCCACCACGTGGACGCCGGTGAGGCCCAGCGCGTCACACAGCCCGGCGATGTCCTGGGCGAAGCGCGGCACGCCATAGGCGCCCGGCGGCTTTCCGCTGCGGCCATGGCCTCGCGCATCTGGAACGATGACGCGATGGCGGCCCGTCAGTCTGGGTGCCACGGACTCCCAGTCCCGGCCAGAGGAGCCAAGCCCGTGAAGAAGCAGCACGGGGGTGCCCGCACCCGATTCCTCGAAGTAGAGGGAGAGCTCCTCGAACTGGAGCAACGGCATGTTCGGACCCCAGATTCAGGTAGGAAGCGTGTCGAACCGCAGGTCCGAAGCTACATGAACGAACGTTCGTTTTTCAAGAGCCCCCCATGAGCACCTCCCCCCGCTCCCGCCTGCGCGCCACGGCCGCCGCCGTGGGG
>NZ_JABXEP010000243.1:0-7865 GCF_013372605.1 Myxococcus sp. AM009 | reverse complement strand
CCCCACGACGTTCATCACCGCCCTGCGCGAGCTGGAGCCCCGCCCCGCCGCGATGCTCAGCCTCCGGTTGGTGGAGGGCCGCTCGCGGGAAGCCTGCGCGGCGCACTACGGCATCCCCGCCCAGGCCTTCTCCGTGCTGCTGCTGCGGGCCGCCATCGCCCTGGCCCTGCACCGGGGTGCTCCCGCCCGCGAGCCCGCCAGTGAGGACGAGGAAGCCGCCTGGGCACGGATGCTCTCGGATGCGCTGGAGCGCGAGGACGCGAGGTTCCCCGCCGCGCTGGCGCCGGTGGTGGAGACGTGCCGAGCGCTCCAGACGCTGGCGTCCCAGGTCGCCACGGGCCTGGAGGCCGCGGAGCGGGAGGCCCGCGCGTCGCCCCAGCGTCGCCGCGAGGAGTGGCTGCGGCGGCTCGCGGTGGCGTTGCTGCTGGCGATGACGGCCTGGCTGTACCTGTCGAAGCCCGAAGGCCCTTCGGCGCCTCGCCAACGTCCACCGGTGCACACCGCGCCAGCCCGTCGCTGAGGGAACGACACCGCGGGCCCACGCCGCTGGACGCCAGGGGCCGCGGCCACATAAGGGGAGCGGCCATGCGCGCCCTTCCACGGATGCTGCTGGCCTGCGTGCTGCTCACGGCCTGTGCGAAGCAGGTGGACTCGCGCGTCGCGGGCACCGACGACGCGGCCATCGACTCGCTGTCCCTGCGGCTCGAGGAGCTCCGGACGCGCGACGACCTGGACGACGCGACGTGCGCGGACCGCTGCTCGGTGGGAACGCAGAGTTGCGAGCTGGCGGAGTCGCTGTGCGCGCTCGTGGAGCGCCATCCCGAGCGATACGACCTCCCGCCCCGCTGTGCCCAAGGCCAGGAGCAGTGCGCCCTGGCCCGGAATCACTGCGCGCGGTGCGGCCCCTGAGAGGCACGGCACGGGTGCACAGAAGCAGTCTCCGTGTTTAGACTGCGACGGTTCCCGCTGTCCTGAACGAGGTCCTCCCGCCATGTCCCCCCGCTCTGCCCTGCTTCTGGTCGCCTCGTGGCTCGTCATTCCTGGACAGGCCCTTGCCGCCGACAGCGCGGAGCTGACTCCGGAGAAGGTGGCGGAGATTCGCCGCGACGAGGCCCAGGCCCTGTCCCAGGTCGACGCGGAGTACGGCAACCGCAAGTCGTCGGAGATGAGCACCGCGGAGCGCCGGGAGGCCATCGACAAGCAGCAGGCCGCCTCCGCGTCGGTGCTGGAGAAGCACGGCGTGTCGGCCAAGGACTTCGCCCGCTTCGAGGCGCGCATGTCGCCGGCGGACAACGCGCGCGCGAAGGCGGAGGAGCAGCGCCTGGCGGAGGCCGCCAAGGCCGCGAAGCAGCCCGCGCCCGCGGCGGCCACGGAAGAGGTCCACATCCAGCAGGGCTTCAGTAACCAGGACCCGGTGGAGCTGGAGGCCACGGAGGGCGCGGAGCCGTCCATCGACGTGGGCGTGCCCCAGGGCGCCGAAGCGCGGTAGCAGACCTCTCTTGACCGGAGGGAGCGCGGGGGAACCCCCGCCGCGCCCACTGCTCAGCCCTTGCGGTAGCCGTACCGGGGAGCCCGCTCCCGCCACACGCCATCATACGGGCAGGTGCAGTCCGTCTCCTCGGGCTCCGGGTACGTGAAGCGCTCGCCCTTGTAGTTGCGGAACACCGTCTCCTGCGCGCCGTACTCGACCGCGTAGTCGGGCTGGAGCGTCACCTTCCCACCGCCCCCCGGCAGGTCCACCGCCAGGTGCGGCACGGCGAGGCCGGTGGTGTAGCCTCGGAGCTGCTGGATGATTTCCAGCCCCTTGGCGATGGGCGTGCGCAGGTGCTCGCAGCCTTCGGCCACGTCCATCTGGTGCAGGTAGTAGGGCCGTACGCGGCTGCGCAGCAGCAGGTGCGACAGCTCCTTGATGATGCGCGCGTCGGAGTTGAGCTGCCGCATCAGCACGGCCTGGTTCTCCACCGGCACGCCGTGGTCCACCAGCCGCTCGCAGGCCTCGCGTGCCTCGGGCGTCACTTCCTTTGGATGATTGAAGTGCGTGACGACGAAGACGGGCGCGTAGCGCCGGAGCGTCCGCGCCAGGGAATCGGTGACGCGCATGGGCAGACACACGGGGACGCGCGTGCCGATGCGAATCATCTCGACGTGGGGAATCTCGCTGAGCGGCGCGAGCAACTCCTCCAGGCGCGAGTCACTGAGCATGAACGGGTCCCCACCCGAGATGAGGACGTCGCGGACCTCGGGATGGCGCCGGACATAATCCACGCCGCGGCGGAGCTGTTCCTTGGAGAGCTCCGCCACCCCGCCCTGCGTGATGCGGCGCCGCGTGCAGTGACGGCAATAGACGGAGCACGTATCCAGCGCGAGGAAGAGCACCCGGTCCGGATACTTGTGGACGATGCACTCCTCCGGGCGCGTCTTGTCCTCACCCAGCGGGTCCGCGAGCTCGCCCGGACGGATGCGCGCCTCGGCACGCACCGGGATGGACTGCATGCGCACCGGGCAGAACGGATGCTCCGGGTCGACGAGGGACAGGTAGTACGGACTGATGCCGATGCGGAACAGCGCGGACGTCTCCTGCACGCCCGCGCGCTCATTGGAGGTCAGCGGCACGCACCGCTCCAACTGCTCCAGGCCGCGCACCGCATGCCGCTGCTGCCAACGCCAGTCCGCCCACTCCGCGTCCGTGGCGTTGGGGAACAGCCGTTTGCGCCCTTCGGCGCTGAGCGACGCGCGAGCGGTCGCCGGCTCCGGCGGGAGACCCGCCGGAAGCACTGAGGTATCCATTACGCCGCCTTCTGCTGCTCCCGCCACCAGGCCTGACCCGCCTCGGACAGCTGGTCAATGGGGTCGAAGTATTCGTACTTCCGGCTGAGCGCGTCCGCATCGTTCATTTCGATGCCAGTCCGGTAGTTCTTGGTCCAGTACGAGATGCCGCGCTCGCGGTCATACTCCGCCACCTGGTGCACCCAGCGCTTCCCGACGAAGGGCACGTCACAGACGATGCGCGGCGTGGCGAAGCCCGGCATGTAGCCCATGATGTCGTGCTGCAGCCGCTGCGCCTGAGCCACCGACAGCCGCCAATGCTCGCTGTTGGGGATCATGTCGCACATGTAGAAGTAGTACGGCAGGATCTTCGCGTGGTCGAGCAGCGTGAAGCACAGGTCCAGCAGCGCCTGCGGGCTGTCGTTCACACCGCGCAGCAGCACACCCTGGTTGCGCACGTCACGGAAGCCCATGTCCAAGAGCTTGCGCACGGCCTTGCCCACCAGCGGGGTGAGCTGCTGCGCGTGATTGACGTGCGTGTGCAGCGCCAGGTCCACGCCGCGCTCGACGGCCTTCTTCGCCAGCCGGTCCATCCCCTGGAGGACGGAGTCCTGGAGGAAGTGCTGCGGGATGGCCATCAGCCCCTTGCTGGCCAGGCGGATGTCCCGGATGTTCGGGATGTCCATCAGCGAGCTGACGAACGGCTCGAGCTGCTGGATGGGCAGGTTCGCGATGTCGCCACCCGACACCACCACGTCGCGCACCGTCGGCGTGCGACGCAGGTAGTCGAGCATCTGCGCGTAGCGGTCCTTGGGCCCGATGCCAAACTTGTGTTTGCTGACCTGCGGCACGTCATTGCCCACCAGGTCCATGCGCGTGCAGTGACCACAGTACTGCGGGCAGGTCGGCAGCATCTCCGCCAGCACCTTGGTGGGGTACCGGTGCGTCAGGCCTTCCACCACCCACATGTCCTGCTCGTGAAGACTGTCACGGCTGGCCTTGGGATGATTGGTCCACTCGGTGAGGCGGTCCGCGTAGGCCGGCAGCATGTAGCGACGCACCGGGTCACGCCACAGGTCCTCGAGGTTCATGGTGTTGAGCATCTGCGGAGGCACGAGCAGCGACATGGTCGCCCGCTCGCGCTGGTCGCGCTCCATGCTCTCAGCCAGGTCATCCGGGAGCAGTGCTCCCAGCGTCGCCTTGAGTTCCTTGAGGTTCTTGACGGTGTGCTTGCGCTGCCAGACGGAGTTCTCCCAGTCGGCGGCGGACACGTCCTTGAAGCCAGGAATCCGTCGCCAGTCGGGCTCGATGAACTCCCGGCGGTGAGGATACGTAAAAGGCTGTTCAGCGGGGCCAGCCTCAGGCTTGCCCCGGATGGGCGTCGTTTGCATGGCGCATCACCTCTCAATTGCTCGCGGGCGAGGCGTCATAGCGCGCCCATGCCCCACTTCGGTCAACAATCGAAGGGGGCATCGGATGCCCGCCTTCTCACTCAATGGGAACGTTGACCAGCTTGGCAACACTGCCTTCCGTGATGTCGACCACCACGGGCTTGGTCGTCTTACCGTTGAGCTTGAACGAAATCTTCCGCTTGCCCACTGGTAGCATCAACGGACTGCCCAGTGTCACCGGCGTCTGGCGATTCGTCTTCTTCCCGTCGACGTAGATGTCAGCGCCAGCCGGCTTTGTGCTGCAGGCGAACTTACCCATCACCTTGGGGGCCCTTGGCGCCCTGGGGGCAGGCGGCGCCCTGGGAGGCGCCTTGGGCGGCGGCCTGACGTTGACCACGGGCTGCGGCTCCTTCGTCATTTCGAACGCGACCGTGACCTCCTGGCTGCTGCCGTCGGCCTTGAACTCACCGGAGTACGGCTCGTAGCCCGCGAGCTTCGCGGTGAACGAGTAGGTCTTCCCCACCTCCAGATTCGCCATGCGCGCGTCTGGAACCTGCCCCAGGCGCTCGCCATTCACGGCGATCTCCGCGCCGTCATCACCCTTGAAGACAGCGGCGACCTGAACGGGCGCGGCAGGCGGCGTCTGCCCATCGTCGACAGGCGCGTTCTCAGGCGCGTCGTCGCCGCCCGGCTCTGTCGTGCCCGCGGCAATGACGACGCCCGTGTTCGTCGGCGGCGTCTCGGGTGGCTTGTTCTCGGGCGGCGGGGCCGCCTGCGGATCAGCCTCCAGCGGGAGCGAAACGACGATTCTGCTTCCCGCGACGACGTCCACCGTCTTGGCCGAATTCTGCTGACCGGGAGCACTCGCGGTGACCCGGTACTGCCCCGCCGGGAGCGCCAGCAGCGTGTTGAGTTGGACCTCCTGGCCATTCAGCTGGATGCGGGCGGAGGGGTTGGACGGGGACACCATGAAGGTGACCTCGCCCGTGGAGGGCCTGGTGGCCATCACCACGCCGACGACGAGCAACAGCACGATGGCCGCCGCGGCAGCGAACAGCACCGGCTTCGGCAGCGTCTTGAGGTTGAGCGCGGGCTTCCCCTTGGCGGGAACCTTCGTCTTCGCCTTCGCGGGCGCAGCGGCCTTCGCGGACGGAGGCGCCTCTTCCGCGGGAAGGGGAACCGAGCCCGTCACCTCTTCCTCGGGCTCGTTCAGGTCGTCGTGCGCGTGACCCTCGTCACCGTAGTCGTCCTGGTCGTCGTAGCCGGCGCCGCTGTCTTCCTCGGGCGGCTGCTCGTAGTCAGAGGGCTCCTCCTCGGGCTCGGGAGCGCGCTTTCCGCCCCGGCCGCGGCCGGACACGGGCGCTGGCCTGCTGCCCGTCTCTTCGTCCAGCGAGGGCGACGAGCCGCGCGAGCGCGTGGGCGGCGCGGATGGCGCGGGGCCAATCATCGTGGCGCCGGAGTAGGCCTCGCCCTCCTCGTTGCTGATGACGACCTGCGCCTTGGGACCACTCTTGCCCTTGCGCGAGGACGTATCAGGCGCGGGAGCGCGCAGCGAGTTGAAGGAGCCGGACGTCCCGTGGTCTTGAATGGGGTTCTCCGTCCGGCCCGTGATGCTGTCGTCCACCACGACGCTGCTGTCGGCGACGCGCGTTTCGGGGGACATGAACGTATGCGAGGAGTCGACAATCTGCGTCTTGTCGCCCGCGCCGACGCCCATCTCCTCGAGTTCCTCGGCGGTGGGGGGCGGGATGTAGTCCTGGACCGGCTGCGCTGGCGAGGTGGACGCACGGCCCGCGGGCGTTCCCGTCACCACCACGGCTGGAGGGGGCGCACGCCGCGCCGCCTGCCGGTTGTACCCGGGGGCCACTGTGATGCCCGAGGTTTCGATCTGGTCGGGGCGCTCGATACCGGCATAGCGCTCCATCTTCTCCGCCTCGCGGAGCATGTCCTCGGCGAAGGCCTCCTTCATGTAGCCGGAGAGGTGCTTGGACGAGTAGATGGCGTCACCGGCCAGGAGGAACCGCATCAGGTCCTCGGCCATGTCGGACGCCCACTGGTAGCGGTCCTCGGGCTCGCGCGTGAGTGCCTTGAGGACCACCTTCTCCAGGCCCTGCGGGATGCTCGGGTTGAACTCGCTGGGGAGCGGAACCTCCGCGTTGCGCACCTTCTCCAGGGTGGAGAAGTCCGACTCGCCGACGAAGAGCTTTTCGCCCGTGAGCATCTCGTACAGCAGCACGCCCACGGCGAAGATGTCGCTGCGCCGGTCGATGGGCATCCCCCGGACCTGCTCCGGGCTCATGTACCCGAACTTGCCCTTGAGGATGCCCGCCTGCGTCTTCTGGGAGCGGTTCGCCGCCTTGGCGATACCGAAGTCGATGACCTTGACCTCACCCTCATAGGAAATGAGGATGTTCTGAGGCGACACGTCGCGGTGGATGATGTGGAGGTCCTGCCCGCGGGCGTCCTTCTTCCGGTGCGCGTAGTCCAGGCCGTCGCAGATCTTGGAGACGATGAACACCGCTTGGGCGGTGGGCATGATCTCCTTACGCCGCCGGTAGCGCTCCAACATGGTCCGAACGTCGCGTCCGGCGACGTACTCCATGGCGATGAAGTAGGTGTCGTCGTACTTCCCGAGCTCGTTGATGTGCACGACGTTGGCGTGGTTCAGCTGAACGCTGATCCGCGCCTCGTCGATGAACATCGTGATGAACTCTTCGTCCTCCGCCATGGTGGGGAGGATCTTCTTGATGGCCAGGATGCGCTCGAAGCCCTCGACGCCGAAGGCCTTCGCGATGAACACCTCCGCCATGCCGCCGACGTTGATGCGCTCGAGGAGCAGGTACTTCCCAAAGAGGGTCGGCTTCTTCATCTCGTGGAGCGGCCCAGCACCGGGAGGCGCGCACCGCGACAGGCGGTGCGCAGACCGGGCGGAAACCTGGACTCTAGTCGCAGCGCGGACGGCGAGTCAAACATGCATAGCAGCCTGAAACCCCAACGAATCCGGTAGCTTGAGTCCTCCAAGCACCATCCGGACCTCGCCACGGAAGCGTCATGTTCCACGACGCGCGGCGGCAGGCGTGCAGAGGGGGCCTCAGAGGTCCGTTGGAGCGCGGTCACAGGTAGGCGCATGTCGCCTACACTAGCAGAACAGCGCGTCCCTTGCTTGGGGCATCCGAGCGGAATGCTCCGCGCTCCGGCGCCAGCGGGACCGAGGGCTCCCGCCACCTGACTTCGACGGGCGCGCATCCTTCCCAGCTGAGCGTTCACCGGGCGCACGAGGCGCCTCCCATCGGCGTGCACGGACAGTCCGGCGGCGCGCGCGACGCGCCCTTCCCCGCCGCTGGCACCTCCGTCACCGAGACCTCTGGAACCAGCGCCAGGCCCTAGGAGTGCAAACGGGCTTCGCACGCCGAGCCGTCCCAGCGCGGGGGGACGAATGGAAGACCTTTGACGCAAGGCCCGACCAGCGGGCGTCCACATCCGAGGGGTGCCCACCAGGAACCTGCCGCTGCAGTGACGCGCGAAACCCAAGCGGCCCAAAAACAGAAAACCCCCGGTGTCCACGAGGGACACCGGGGGGTTTCTCAAAAAGAATCCGGCAGCGACCTACTCTCCCGCGCGGTTTCCCGCGAAGTACCATCGGCTCTGGAGGGCTTAACTTCCGTGTTCGGGATGGGAACGGGTGGAACCCCTCCGACATAGCCACCG
>NZ_JABXEP010000242.1:0-8044 GCF_013372605.1 Myxococcus sp. AM009 | reverse complement strand
GTCCCGCGGTGGCGCGCGTGTGCCCATCAGCACCGACATCATTCCGGACATGGGGCCGGAGCCTCGCAGTGGCCTCCGCGCCTCCTCGCCGCAGCTGGGCGCGGAGCCTCGCAGTGGTTCGCGCTCCGCGCCGGTGCGCATCAGCGACGGGCGCTCCCGTGGAGGCAAGGGCGGGCTGGTGGCGGGCCTCGTGGGGCTCGTCGTCGTGGGCGGAGGCGTGGGCGGTTACTTCCTGTACCAGCAGCAGCAGGAGGCGTCGCGCCGCCAGGCGGGCCCTCCGCCCGCGGCCCCCATCCCGGAGGCGGTGCAGGCGGTGCTGCCTCGCTGGAAGCTGAAGTACCTGGAGATTCAGGGCACCAGCGCGGAGCGGTTCGCGTACGGGCAGCAGCAGCTCGCCCGTGACGAGCGCTTCGCGTACGCCGAGGCGGAGGAGTCCTTCCAGCAGGCGCTGGTGCTGGACCCGGCCAACGACGCCGCCATCGCGGGCTACGTCCAGGCGCTGGCCCTGGGACGCGGCGCGCGCATGGACGACGCGACGTTCCAGGAGGCCCGCGCGCTGCTGTCGGCGGCGGAGTCCCGGTCCGGCCGCACGGCGCCGCTGCTGCTGGCGCACGCGAACCTCCTGCTGGCCCGCTCCGGGCAGCCCGAGCAGGCCCGTCCGCTGGCGGAGGAGCTGCTGGCCCGCGCGGAGCTCCCCGACGCGCAGAAGGCCGAAGCGCACCTGGTGCTGGGCCGCACGTGGCTGTCGTCGTCCCGCGAGCTGGCGCGCAGCCACTTCGACTCCGCGCAGAAGCTGTCGCCGGACATCAAGCGGCTGCACTACTACCGCGCGCTCGCGCATGTGTCGGGCGGTGAGTACTCCGCCGCGCTGGACACCCTGCGCAAGCGGCTGGAGGCGAGCCCGAAGGACTGGGAGAGCCTGGCGCTCACCGCCCGCATCTACCAGGAGGTGGGTGAGCCCGCGGAGGCGCGCAAGCTGTACGAGGCCCGGGTGAAGGCGGAGCCCGGCGAGCTGCGCGCGCTGCTGCCGCTGGCGATGCTGCGCTACCAGGCGGAGGGCAACGCCGCGGGCGCGGTGAGGGACTTGCGCGCGCTGATGAAGAACCGCGCGCGCTACGACGCGCCCGAGGTGGCCGAGGTGCTGGTGCACCTGGCGGCGGCGGAGCGCACCGCGGGCAGTCAGGACGCGGCGGTGAAGTCGGCGGAAGAGGCCCTGCGGCTCGTGAAGGACCTGCCCGAGGCGCAGCTCCAGCTCTTCCTGGTGGCCCTGGGCCGCCGCGACGCGGAGAAGGCGCGAGCCCATCTGCCGGGCTTTCGCGGGCAGTTGGAGGACGGCGCGCTGGAGAAGGTGCTCGAAGGCCGGCTGCTGCTCCTGGAGAAGAAGCCGCTGGAGGCCCTGGAGGCCTTCCAGGAAGCGGTGAAGCTGGACGCGCGGCGGCTGGACGCGCAGCTGCTGGCGGGCGTCGCCGCGGCGAGCGCGAAGCGGCGGGACGATGCCTTCCGCGCGCTGCACCAGGCCTTGCAGTCAGACCCGCTCCGGCTGGAGCCGCGGCCCGCGACGTCCGCCTACTGGCTGCGCCCACGCGAGACGGTGGAGGGCGTGGAGGGGGCCATCCTCGCGCTGTCCGAGGGGCCGGAGGACCCGTCTCCGCTGCTGTACGAGGGCCTGCTGCGCTTCCACCAGCACCAGTTCGACGCGGCCGAGCGCCATCTGCGCAGCGTGTTGGAGGTGGACGCGAACAACGCGGGGGCCCTGGCCTACCGCGCGCTCATCGCGCTGCGGCGAGGTGCGACCGCGGAGGCCCGGCGCCTGGGCGAGCGCTCCGCGGCGGCGGGGCGGCAGCTGCCGGTGTCGCACCTGGCGCGCGGCCTGGCGCTGGCGGAGGCCCGGCAGGTGGAGCCGGCCAAGCGCGCGCTTCGGGACGCGCTGGCCCTGGCGCCCACCCTGCTGTCGGCGCAGGCGCGGCTGGCGCAGCTGGAGTCTGCCCGGGGCAAGGACGCGGCGCGAGACACCCTGGTGAAGGTGGTGGGGTTGGATCCAGCCTACCTCCCCGCGAAGCGGATGCTCTACCTGTTGGAACGGTGAGGTGGATGTGAAGGTCCTGCTGCTCGGTTCCGGTGGCCGTGAGCACGCGCTCGCGTGGAAGCTGTCGCAGAGTCCCTTGTTGACCCAGCTCTGGTGCGCTCCGGGCAACCCGGGCACGGCGAAGCTGGGCACCAACGTGGCCCTGCGCGCGGACGCACCCGCGGAGGTCGCCGCGTTCGCGAAGCGCGAGGCGGTGGACCTGGTGGTGGTGGGCCCGGAAGCGCCGCTGGTCGCGGGCGTCGCGGACGCGCTGGCCGACGCGGGCATCGCCTGCTTCGGGCCCGTGGCGGCGGGCGCGCGCATCGAGGGCTCCAAGGCCTTCGCGAAGGAGATCATGGCCGAGGCCGGCGTGCCCACCGCCGCGTTCCGGACGTTCACCGACGTGGCTGCGGCGGAGGCCTACGCGGTGGCGCAGGGGCGCATCGTCGTCAAGGCGGATGGCCTGGCGGCGGGCAAGGGCGTCATCGTCGCCCACGACGTGGAGGCCGCGCGCGCGGCGGTGCGGGCCGTGGGCGCCATGGGCGTGGCGGGCCAGACGATGGTCCTGGAGGAGCTGCTGGAGGGCGAAGAGGTGTCGGCGATGGCGCTGTGTGATGGCGAGCGCTACGCCATGCTGCCCTTGTCCCAGGACCACAAGCGCGTGGGCGAAGGCGACACGGGGCCCAACACCGGCGGCATGGGCGCGTACAGCCCCGCGCCCTTCCTGTCCGCCGCGCAGCTCGCCGAGGTGGGCGAGCGCGTGGTTGCCCCGACGCTGGCCGTGCTGCGCCGGCGCGGAATTCCCTTCCGGGGCGTGCTTTATGCGGGACTGATGCTCACGCGCGGCGGCCCGAAGGTGCTGGAGTTCAACGCGCGCTTCGGTGACCCGGAGACGCAGGTGCTGATGATGCAGCTGGGTGAGGACCTGCTGCCGTTGCTGGACGCGTGTGCACGGGGCGCGCTCACGCCGCGGACGCTGGTGTCCGCGCCCGGTGCCTCGGTGGGCGTGGTGCTGGCGGCGCGGGGCTATCCGGATGCGCCGCAGAAGGGCCAGCGGATTGAGGGGCTGGACGCGGTGCCGCCCGACGCCACGGTGTTCCTGGCGGGCGTGGAGGCGCGTGATGGCGGCGTCGTGACGGCCGGAGGCCGGGTGCTGACGGTGTGCGCGCGGGGCGAGGACCTGGCGCAGGCGCGCGAGCGGGCCTACGCGGCGGCGGCGGCCGTGCGCTTCGAGGGCATGCACTTGCGCCGGGACATCGGCGCGCGAGGGATGAAGGCCGCCCCGTGAACCGCCTTTCGCGCTACCTGCTCCGGGAGCTGTTGGTCCCGCTCGGCGTGTGGGTGGCGTTCATGTTCCTGTTGCTCTTCGTCATGCAGTTCCTGCGGGGCACCGACGTGCTGCTGGGCTCGTCGGTGACGCTGGTGGACCTGGCGCGGCTGCTGGCGTACCTGGCGCCGCACTTCCTGATGATGGCGCTGCCCATCGCCTTCCTGCTGGCCATCCTCCTGGGGCTGGGGCGGCTGGGCGAGGACCGGGAGCTGGTCGCGCTCCAGGCGCTGGGCATCGGGCCGGTGCGCCTGCTGGCCGCGCCGATGGGCATCGCGGTGGCGCTCAGCGTGCTGATGCTGGTCATCACCTCCACGGCGCAGCCCTGGGGCCTTGCGGGCTTGAAGGTGCTGGTGAGCGAGGTCATCCGGAAGAACGCCGTGGGCGACGTGAAGTCCGGCGTCTTCTACGAGGACCTCAGCAACCTGACGCTGTACGCGGAGCAGGTGTCGGCGGACGGGAAGTGGACCCACGTGCTCCTGCATGACGACCGGGAGGCGAACTCGCCGCTGCTGGTGCTGGCGCAGCGGGGGCAGGTGGGCACGTCCACCGGCGGGGAGGTGCTGCGCTTCGCGCTGGAGGAGGGGGAGGTGCACCGCTCCGCGGGCCGCGAGACGGAGGAGTACAGCATCATCCGGTTCGACCAGGCCGAAATCAGCGTGGGCATGGGCGCCTCCATGGGCAAGCGCAGCCGCTTCTCGTTCTCCCGTGAGGAGCTGACGCCCGTCGAGCTGATGGAGGCGGCGCGCGAGGCGGAAGCGCGGGGCGAGGATGCGCGCGTGTTCCGGATGGCGCTGCACAGCCGGTTGGGGAATGCGCTGGCGCCCATCGCCTTCGCGCTGCTGGGCACGCCGCTGGCCATGGGCCGGCGCCAGTCGGGCCGGGCGTGGGGCTACCTGCTGACGCTGGGCGGCTACGTCCTCTACTACCTGCTGAGCCGCGTCTTCGAGCAGATGGGGCAGAAGGGCCAGTTGCCCGTGGGCCTGGCGGGGCAGATGGCCAACCTGGTGTTCATCGCGGTGGGGCTTTGGGCCCTGTTCCGGGTGAGCCGCTCGGGGACGGTCAAGTGAGGGGAACGCTCTTCCTCTACGTGCTGCGCACGTACCTGCGCTTCGTCCTGGGCATCCTCGGGGGGCTGGTGCTGGTGTTCGTGGTGGTGGACTTCGTGGACCGCGCGAAGCTCTACACGGGGCCGGGCTGGGTGCGGGACGCGGCGGAGCTCTACTTCTACAAGGCGATGATGTCGGTGCAGCAGCTGGGGCCGGCGGCGCTGCTGCTGGCGGCGGGCACCACGGTGTCCGCGCTGCGCAAACAGGGCGAAGTCACCGCCATCCGGGCGCTGACCTTCGGCCCGTCCGCGCTGTACCTGCCCATCCTCGTGGCGTCGTTCGTGGCCTGCGTGGGGCTGGTGGCCTTCGACGAGCGGGTGGCGACGTACTCCGGCCGGCGCGTGGACGAAATCTCCACCCAGCGCTTCAACAAGTGGGGCGACTGGCGCTTCTACTACACGCCGAAGCAGTGGTTCCGGCGCGGAGACAACATCTTCTTCCTCCGGGGCGGCAGCGCGCAGGAGGGGTTCCAGGACGTGTCCGTCTTCACGGTGACGGAGTCCTTCAACCTTCAGCGGCGCCTGGACGCCTCCGGCATGTTCCCGGTGGAGGGCATGCGCTGGCGCCTGACGGACGTGGTGGAGCGCACCTTCGACGGCGAGGGGAAGACGTCCGTGCGGCAGCTCCCGGAGGCGGAGTACGCGCTGGGCGTGGCCGTCACCGCGTTCCGCATCCGGCCGGGGCGTCCGGAGCAGATGCGGGCGTCCGAGCTGCGCGAGCAGATTGTCGCGCGCCGCGACGTGGGGCTGGCGACGAAGCAGTTCGAGCTGGCCCTGCACAACCGCTTCGCCTACCCGATGGCGGCCTTCCCCGCCGCGCTGCTGGGGGTGGGGCTGGCACTGCGCGCCAACCGGCGGGGGCACCTCACGGCCGCCATCATCGAGGGCCTGCTGACGGCGGTGGCGATGTGGGGCTTGATGATGGTGTGCCGGACGCTGGTGCTCACGGAGCGGCTGTCTCCTGGCGTCGCCGCGTGGGCGCCCACCGTGCTGCTGGGCCTCATCGCGGGGGCGGTGTGGTTGCGGCGCGAGGGCCGGCTGTCCCTGCCGCGGCGCTGGCTGCCGGTGAGGTAGCGTGTCCGCGCTCATGGGAACCGCGTCCGAGCTTCCGCTGGACCTGCGCTGGCGCCGCGCCATCAACGCCGTGCTGGTGACGTGGACCGTGGGCCTGGTGCTGGCGGAGGTCGTCCTCCAGGTGGCGACGGGGGCGGCGGTGCTGCTGGCGGCGATTCTGCTGGTGCGGGGGCGGCTCCGCCTGGCGCCGGACGTGCGCGCCTATGCCGGGGCCAGCGGGGTGCTGTGCCTGTGGCAGGCGGTGTCTCCCGCGGTGGCGCTGCTGACGGGCGCGGCGGAGGCGTGGCCGCGCGGCTCGCGGTACGGGCAGGTGCTGGACTCGGTGGCGGGCGCCGCGGCCGCGTGCATTGGCGCCGTGGGCGTGCCGTGGCTGCTGCTGGCGGGCGTCCTGGCGGGAGGGTGGCTGTTGGCCGCGCTGCTGGGGGTGTTCCAGAACCGGGTGCGCTGGTCCATGGAGCTGCCCGCCTTCCTCAAGCTGAACCTGGGGCGGCTGCACGAGAACTTCGGCACGGAGGAGTCTCCGCGCTACGCGGCGGGTGGCTTCTTCTCCCACCGGCTTCGCTTCGCGCATGGCGCCATCGCGGCGCTCGGGCCCGCGCTGTCGGTGCTGGGCAGCGCGGACCAGGCGCGGCGGCGCATCCTGGCGGGCGCGGTGGTGATGGGGATGCTCATCTCCATCTACAACGCCTTCGCGCGAGCGGCGCTGGGCGCGGCGCTGCTCGTCAGCGTGGTGGCGTTGCTGCTGCTGGTCCAGGGGTCCGCGCGGAAGCTGGGGCTGGCGCTCATGTTCGCGCTGGTGGCCGTCGTCTCCATGAGCCCGGCCTGGCGCACGCGCCTGGAGAAGGCGCTGGGCAACATCTACGGCGGCGAGCGGGAGCACGCCATGGTCGTGGGCTGGAGCCTGGTGCGCGAATACCCGCTGACGGGCGTGGGCTTCGGCAACCACAAGCCGGCGGCCCTGGCCACGCAAGACGAGACGGGCATCACGGACTTGCTGGCCACCGATTCGCACAACCTGTGGCTGACGGTGTGGGCGGAGACGGGCCTGGTGGGGCTGTTGCTGATGCTGGCGATGCACGGCTTCCTGGGGCGCGCGCTCATCCGGCGCTACCGCGAGGGCTCGCTCGCGGCCACGGGCGCGCTGCTGTCCTGGGTGGGCTTCCACATCCTCGCGCTGGTGCACTACCTCCCGTTCCACTCCAGCGTGTACCTGTCCTTCTCGCTCGTCTGGGGCCTGGGGTTGTGCGAGGGCAGTGAGCGCCTGCGCGGCCGGGAGGCCCGTCAGGGCCGCTTGCCGCTGGAAGGCGCGCCCACGCCCTATCGGCCAGGCGTCCCGCGCGAGCCTCCGGGCGCGGGGGTCTCCAGCACGCGGCGGTAGACGGCCAGGGTGCGCCGGGCACAGTCGTCCCAGGTGAAGCGCGCCACGCGCTCCCGGCCCAGCTCCACCAGCTCCCGGCGCAGCGCGTCGTCGCGGAGCACGCGCAGCGTCGCTTCACGCCATGCCGCCGCGTCGTCCGGGGGGAGTCTCAGCGCCGCGTTGCCCACGACCTCGGGCAGGGCGGTCGCGTCCGCCGCCAGCACCGGACAGCCCGCGCCCATGGCCTCCAGGGCCGGCAGCCCGAAGCCTTCGTAGCGTGAGGGCAGCAGCAGCGCCGACGCCGCGCCGTAGAACAGCGGCATCTGGTCCTCGGGCAGCTCCTCCAGGTCGAGCACGTTCTCATGAAGCCCCAGCTCGTGCGCCACCGCGCCCTTGCCCGCCAGCAGCACCACGGGCACCGGCAGCTCCCCAGCGAAGTCCTTCAGCAGCGCCAGGTTCTTGAAGCGCTTGGCGTTGCCCACCGCCGCCACGTAGCGCGCTGGCAGCGCGTACCGTTCGCGGAACGCGGCGGCCTCGGCCTGGGTCGGCGGCTGGAAGCGGGCGTCCACTCCGTTGTGAATCACCTGGAGGCGGTAGGGCGACAGCTTGAGGTGCTTCGCGAGCTCGTCGCGTGAGAACCCGGACACCGTCACCAGCGCGGTGGCCCGCTTCGCGCGAGGTCCCACGACGACGCGGTAGTAGAGGGACTGGGCCGGCGAGTACTGGTCCGCCAGCGCCAGGTGGTTGGCGTCGTGGAGCGTGGCCACCAGCCGCCCGTTCCAGAAGAGGGGCAGCGAGAAGGACGTGGCGTGGAACGCGGCTGGCGCCAGCCTCACCAGGTCCGCCGCGAGCGCCGGCTGCTCAATGGGTGAAAGAAACCCGGCCAGCGCGCGGTGAAGCGGCATGCGTGGCGTCAGCTCACCCAGGTCGGGAGCGAGCCCCTCGGGGGGCACCAACGCGGAGAAGCGCAGGTCGGGCGCGAGCGCGGGCATCCGCCGCGCCAGCTCCAGGGCGTAGCGGGCAATCCCATGCAGCCGGCCACGCACCATGCGCAGATCGAGGAGGACGTGAGCCACGGCCTCCGCGTATCACACGCGCGGCCTCCATGGGGGC
>NZ_JABXEP010000241.1:0-8051 GCF_013372605.1 Myxococcus sp. AM009 | reverse complement strand
CCTGCCTGGGGGCGGGAGGGCCCCGCTCGATTTCACGCGCCAGGGCCACCGTCTGCGGCAGCGGCGTGGTGTCCAGCTCCTCGCGCAGCAGGCGGCGGCACCGCTCGAAGGCGTTGAGCGCGGCCATGCGGTCGCCCGCCATGTAGTGCAGCCGCATCAGCCGGCGCCACGCTTCTTCCGAATACGGGTCCATGGTGAGGAGCTGCTCCGCGAGCGCCAGCGCGCCCGTCAGGTCCCCCCGCTTCTCCCGCGACTCCGACTCCGCCACGGCGGCCCGGCGGCGAAGCTTGTCCAGCCGCTCCCGCGCGCCCTCCAGCCATGTCTGGAATTCCGAGCAATCTTCGTACTCCAGGGCGCCCAGGAGCACGCCTTCCAGCATGAGGGCTTCCGAGAATCGCCCCGCGAGCACGTGGGCCTGGAGTTCTGCGGCGTCAGAGACGACGCCCTCACCCAGCGAGAGGACGTCGGTGCCCTGCACCAGCTCCGCGCCGCAGGCGAGCCGCAGCCGGCGCAGCAACTGTCGCATGTTGTTGCGCGCGGTCGTCTCCCCGGACTCCGCCCACAGCAGGCCGGCCAGGCGGTACTTCGGGTGGGGGCCTTCCAATGCCAGCCATGCGAGGACGCCCGCGGTCCGCCGCTCCAGGGGGATGCGCGTGTCGCCGACCCGGAGCCGGGCTTCGCCCAAGAGTTCCAGGTGAAAGCGTTGTGTATTTACCAGGCCGTCGGCTGCCATGTCCTCCGGGATTCCTCGCATGGGCGGGGCCCTAAGGTAACACGTTCGCCGAAAACCTCCGTCACGGGTAGGGATTGCCCCAGCGGTGACAATTTTTGCGTGTGCTTTTTCCGTCACACGGCAGCTCGCCGCTCTGAGCGGATGGTGTTCCAGACTTCCGGACCCGTCACACCGTGGTCACACCTGATTCGTTATTAAAAATGCCAGACATTGCCCCAGGAGGCATCCATGGGTTGTGACAGTCAGCAGTCGGACGCGCAGGTGGACGTCATCATCAGCGGGTGTGGTCCGGTGGGGGCGTTGACGGGCAACCTGCTGGGTCTCATGGGTGTGCGCACCTTGCTGCTGGAGCGGGACGTGACGCCGCACGGCGAGCCCCGGGCCTTTTCGTGCGACGACGAAGGCCTGCGCATCTACCAGTCCACCGGACTGTTGGATTTGCTGCAAAGCAACATGCGGGAAAGCCGTTTCGCGGAGTACGTGGGCGGCACGGGCAAGCGCTTCGCGGAGATTCACACCGGCGAGACGGACTTCGGCTTCGGGCACACGCCGCTGTGGTTCTTCCACCAGCCGCTGCTGGAGGGCGCGCTGCGTGACGGGCTCAACCGCTTCGAGCACGTGGAACTGCGCAAGGGCGTGAGTGTGGAGGGGGTGGTGCAGGACTCCGACGGGGTGACGGTGCGCTACCGCGATTCGCGCACCGGGGAGCAGCGCTCCATCCGCGCGAAGTACCTGCTGGCGTGTGACGGGGCGCGCAGCGGCGTGCGCAAGGCGATGGGAATCCCGATGGCGGGGCGGGCCTACGGCGAGCCCTGGCTGGCCGTGTCCGGCACCGTGGTGGAGGGGGACGTGCCGGAAATCTGCCGCTTCGTGTGCGACCCGAAGCGCCCGGCCTTCGTGGCCACCGGCGCGGTGAACCAGATTCGCTGGGAGTTCATGATGATGCCCGGCGAGACGCGCGAGCAGCTGGAGAAGTCAGAGACCATCGCCGAGCTCATCGCGCCGTACGTGGACCCCAAGCGGGTGCGCATCGAGCGGGCGCAGGTCTACACCTTCCACTGCCTCAACGCGGCGCGTTGGCGCCACGGCAACGTCTTCCTGCTGGGCGACGCGGCGCACACCATGCCGCCCTTCATGGGGCAGGGCCTGGTGTCGGGGATGCGGGATGCGTCCAACCTGGCGTGGAAGCTGAAGCGCGTGCTGCACGGGCAGTCCTCCGCGTCGCTGCTGGACACCTATGAGCAGGAGCGCCGGCCGCACGTGGAGGCGGTGCAGAAGCTGTGTGTCCGGGTGGGGCACCTGTTCCTGGCGCGCAACCCCTGGGTGGCCTCCGCGCGTGACGCGCTGCTGCGCACCCTTCAGCGCATCCCCCGGGTGCGCAAGTTCATCGAGGGCTTCGAGTTCAAGGAGGCCCCGGCGCACGCGAGCGGCTACTACTTCGGCGACAAGAGCGAGTACTTCATCCAGCCGCGCGTGAAGCTGCCGTCGGGCGAGGAGGTCCTGCTGGACGACACCCTGGGCAATGAGTTCACGGTGCTGTGCCGGGGCAACGCGCCGTCAGCGGAGCGGGAGGCGGCGCGGGAGCTGGCAGAGTCGCTGGGGGGCCGGATGCTGACGTTCCATCCTCCGGCGGAGGCGGTGGACGGCGCTGGCGAGGGCGCGCCCGCCGTGGTGGACGTCACCGGGAAGCTGGCGGACTGGTTCTCCAAGCACGCCGCGGACGTGGTGGTGCTGCGGCCGGACCGGTTCGTCTACGGCGCGGTGCAGTCGCGGCGCCTGCCGGAGCTGCGGGAGGCGCTCGGTGTGTAGGGAGGGCGCTTCCGTCAGCGAGCAACTAATTGGTTAGTTGATTTAGAACTAATCTCTTAGTAGTTTGCGTGTCACGGAGGTTCGCTCGTGACTCGCAAGCCTGAGCCCGAAGTGGCTCCACGGCCGTTGACGCCGGTGGAGTTGGAGTTGATGCACCTCGTCTGGCGCCTCGGTGAGGTGAGTGTGGCGGACGTGCTCGCCGCGCTGCCGCCGGAGCGCGCGCTGGCGTACACGTCCGTGTCCACGGTGCTGCGCATCCTGGAGCAGAAGGGCGTGGTGGAGAGCCGCAAGCAGGGCCGTGGCCACCTGTACTCGGCGGTGTTGCCGCGCGAGGCCTATGAGGCGCAGAGCGTGCGCCACCTGGTGGAGACGGTGTTCGACGGCACGCCCTCCGCGCTGGTGGCGCGGCTGGTGGAGGCGGTGCCCCTGTCCGCCTCGGAGGTGGACCAGCTCCGCAAGCTGCTCGACGCGAAGGGGCGCAAGCCGTGAGCGCCGCGCTGCGGGAGCTCGCGTCGCTCTATCTGACGCAGGCGCTGCTGCTCGCCGTGGCGCCGCCGCTGGCCTGGCTGGCGCTGGCGTTGCTGTCGCGGCTGGGCCGTCCCTTGTCGGCGCGGCAGTCCTCGAGCGTGGCGCGTGGCGTGTTGCTGCTCGTGCTGGTGCTTCCATGGCTCGCCGTGGCCGTGCACGCGCTGATGCCCACCGGGCCCCGCTTCACCTTCGAGCGCTCCGTGGCGCGCCACGCGGGCCGGCTGCCCGCGCCCTTGTGGGAGCCGCCTCCGGTGGCAAAGCCTGCTTGGGTGCGGGAGGCCGCGCCCGCCCTGCCGCCCGTGCTGCCCGCGGCGGCGCTGGCGCTCCTGGTGGGAGGCGGCGCCTTCATCACCTGGGCGCTGGCGCGGCATGCGCGCTTGCTGCGCCAGTTGGAGTCGCTGCCTCGCGTGCGCGGCGTGGGGCGTGTCGCCGTGGTGCTGGGCGAGGCGGGCATGCCGGCCTTCTCCGCGTGGTTTCCGCGCGCCGGGCGTCAGCCCTCCGCGTGGGTGGTGGTGCCGCCCGCGCTGCTGGAGGACGCGGAGTCCTTCCGGCTGACGGTGCTTCACGAGCTCCAGCACCACCGTCAGCGCGACACGCACCGGGCCTTCGCGCGGCTCGTCCTCACGGGCGCCTTCTTCTGGCACCCGGGCGCCCATGGCTTGTCCCGGTGGATGGTCGCGCTCCAGGAGTTGGCGTGTGACGAAGCGCTGGTGGCCGGTGGCCGCGTCCAGGCGCACGCCTACGCGCGGTGTCTGCTTCAGGCGGCGCTGACGCTTCCGCTCAAGCCGTCTCTTCCCGCCGGAGCCACCGGCATGTCCCACCCCACCACCCGGAGAATCCAGATGCTCTTCCAGCCTCGTCCCGCCCGTGCCCAGGGTGTTTCCTCGCTCCTGGCCGCGCTGTGTCTCGTCCTGGTGCCGCTCGCGGCGCTGTCACAAGGCGTGGCGCAGGGCCGCGCGGTGACGCTCGTGGAGGCGCAGGCGCTCGCCCGATCCAGCCAGCCGGAGGGAGATTTGCCGGTGGTGGTGGACGCGCACGTGCTGGCGCGGCTCAACACGCTCACCGGTTCGGAGAAGGGACGCGCGTTCATGAAGCGCGCGCTGGCCAACCTGAAGACACACCGGGAGGCGCTCTCCGCGCCGCTGCGCGCGCGGGGGCTGCCCGAGGGGCTGCTGGCCGTGGCCGTCGTTGAATCCGCCGCGACGAACATGCCGGAGGCGGATGGTCGGCCCTCGCTGGCGCCGGGCATGCGCGGCGCGGGCGTGTGGATGTTCATCCCGGAGACGGCGCGGCGCTACGGCTTGGAGGTCAGCGAGGCGCGCGACGAGCGGCTGGACGTGGCGCGGGAAAGCCAGGCCGCCGCCTCGCTGCTGTCGGACCTGCACGCGCGTTATGGCGACTGGCGGCTGGCCCTCGCCGCGTACAACCAGGGGGCGAAGAAGGTGGATGCGGCGCTTGCCGCGGGCGGCAGCCGGGATGCCACGGTGCTCATCGACGCCGGGCAACTCAATGACTACGCCGCCACCGTGCAGGCTGGGCTGCTCATCCTGCGCAACCCGCACCTGTTGGACTGAGGTCGACCGCGCGTTGATATGAAATACTCAAAATACACTTTACTCCCGGTGTGACAGGAGGGTAATTCCTGCATGTCGCGGCGACGTGCCAGACCACGAACCTTGAATCAGGGGGCGTGAAACAGTCGCAGAGGGGGAAGTCCACATGAAACGTTTACAGTTGACGCATGGCGTCCGGGGCGCCGTGCGCGCGATGCTATCTCAGCAGGGGCTCCAGGCGCTGGTGCTGGCCTTGGCCATCGTGGTGCCATGGAGTGCCTCTGGCCAGGCGATGACGCTGCCAGGGATGAATCTGACCCAGCACTGCCAGACGCTCTATGGCTCCACCGCGTTCTCGTATCTCCAGCAGCCCAATCCCACGGCCTTCAGCTGGAAGTGCTGGCACCAGAGCCAGGCCAAGTCCATGGACCTCAACCGGGCGTGCCGGGACCAGTACAAGCACTATGTCGATGGCGTGGAGATTGAAGAGGGCTACGAGGCCGCGTACCTGAACTACAGCGACCCATACTCCTGGTATTGCGTGCTCAGAAACAAATACGCGACGGCTCAAGTCCCCAGCTACAAGCCTGAGCTCTATCTGTGGAAGGGGCGAAACATCGCGTTGCGGACGCCTGACCGGACGACCTGCACCACGCCGCAGATTCAGCACATCGTCACGGGAATCGACAAGGGCGTCGACTTCTATGCCGAGGTCACGGGAGATGACCCGCCGCAACACCTCCACTACGACGAGCTGAACAGCCTCGCGGTGCTGCCCAGCGGAGCGGCGCTGCCCTGTGTCGGCGTGGCGTGCGGCTACCGTGGATTTACCGGCGTGGAGTTCAAGTTCGAGGTGTTCCGGGACCAGATGTGCCCCGACGCCGCGGCGGGGGTCCATGACAGCACGCCCTACTACGAGCTCGGCCGGAACTACTGGTTCTATGAAACCAAGCTCTCCTCGAACGAAGCCAACTACGGCCACAGCATCCGGACGGGCTATGCGGTGGCGATGCGGTTCCTGGCCATGAGCTACGAGGGCCTGTCGGGCAACAGCGCGCACAACACGCTCTACACCCAGATTCTGGGCCTCGTGGACACCTACCGGACGACCACGGTGGCCTGCGGCACGTCGGGGGCCACGACGACGCCCACGACGCCCGGCGGCTCAACGTGCTACCGCTATGACTGGTCGAACACGCTGCGGGCCAACAGCGGCCTCGCCGGACGCAACTCGACGGACCTGTTCGCGTCCATCGTCTTCCGGCTGCACCGGCAGCACGGCTGGAACTTCATCAACAATGTCTGGAAGGAGGCGGCGACGCTCTCCAACGTCACCAGCCCGTTCCATGCCGCGGACAACTTCGTCTTCGCCGCCAGCCGGGCCGCGGGCGTCAACCTGGCGGACGTCTTCCAGTATTCGTGGCGGTGGCCGCTGAGCAGCAGCGCTCGCACGCAGCTCCAGAGCGAGCTCGGCTCCCCGGTCAGCGTCACGCCGTATCACTGACGTCCGGCTTCGTGGTGACGAGGCCCCCGCCCGCTCCGGTGGGCGGGGGCCTCATGGATTCACGGTAGGCCATGGCTCCCGAGGTGGCGCGGTATTGCCACGCAGGGGCGTGGGCGCTGCTGGCGAGGTGGGCGCTCACGGCGGGTGCGTGGGGCGGTCCGCCTCATCCGCGGGCCAGTGCTCGCTTTAGAAGCGGAACTGCATCCGCACGCCGCCGGACAGCCAGGCGTGGACCGCCTTGTCGTCGATGCTCTCCGACGCGGACTCGGAGATGTCGCCGAGGATGGGCACGTTCTTCGTCTCCAGGCTGGCGGTCGCCGTCTGGTAGACGCCGACCGCCAGCGACAGGTAGGGCCCGATGGAGAACGTGTCGTTGACGCGGTAGTCGGCGCCGCCCTGGACGGAGGCGAACTCGATACCGCGCACGCCCGCGCCGATGGTGGTCTCCATGTCTCCCTCGCTCGCGGAGAGCTTCGTGTCGAGCAGCTCGTAGCCGATGCCCAGGCCCAGCCAGGGCATGAGCTTCTCACTCGCGAAGAAATGGTAGGCCGCGTTGATGCCGAAGCGCATCTGGTTGGCGGAGCAGCTGAGGTCGGCGCCGCAGTCTTCGGCGAGGAACACGGGCGCATACTGGAAGTAGGCACCCAGGGAGACGTTCGAGTTGAAGAAGTAACCCACATCCACCTGCAAGGGGATGGCGCCGCTGTACGCGTCACGCATCTTGGGGCTTTCGCCCCGGTCGGAACCCACGGCGCTTCCCAGCGGGAGGCTGTAGCCAGCGCGCAGCCCCAGCGCGAAGCCCCGGTCCTCTCGCGCCTGTTCGAGCGCCTCGGTGCTCTTGACCTCCTTGCGCCGGAGGTTGCCGTCGTTGCGCCAGTCCGCGGCGAAGGCGGGGGCGGACAGGGTGAGGGAGAGCGCCGTGAGCTTCCAGAGCGTGCGAGTCATCATGATGAGGAGGGTGTCCAGCGAGAGGAAGGATCCGCCGTTACGGTGGATGTGCCTTCTGACGCGAGCCCGCCTGGAAGATTCAACGGTGGGCAACCCGCCGTGCAGCCGGACCCTGTCGCGCATGCGAGGCGTCCCCAAACTTGAAGGGACTCCCCGCGCCATGGAGGCCAAGAATGAAGGGGCTGTTCTACGTGGGCCTGGGGCTGCTCGCGCTCTGGGTCGTGCTCACGGTGACTCGCGTCGTCGTGGGCGGCTTGCTATGGGTCGTCCTCCTCGCCGGTATCGCCGCGCTGGGGGTGTACGCGTTCCAGGTGGCGTCGGGCCGCAGGCACCTCCGCGGGTAGCCGCCCGTCCTCACGCGCCGGAGGCACTCCCCAGCATCCGCAGCGCCAGCTCGGCGTGCGTGGCCGCCAGGGTCTCCACCGCGATGGGGCCGTCCGGCTCGAACCAGTGGGGGATGCGCGAGCCCATCCCGATAATCGCCGCGGCGGTGATTGCGGGATGGAGTGGGGAGAAGTGTCCCTGGGCCATGCCGCGCTGGATGGCGTCCATCAACATGGCGGAGGCCCTGTCTCGCAAGGCTTGCGCGGGCGCCGCCAGCTCCGGTGTCAGCGCATAGAACTCCTCGTTCACCACCAGCGCGAGCTGCGGATGCTCCGCGTGGACGCGCGTGTGCGCATGAACCAGCGCGCGCACCTGGGCCACGGGCGTGGGCTGCGCGCCCTGCAGCGCGGACTCCAGGGCCTCGAAGTGGGCCTCGTGGCCAATGCGCACCAGCTCCGCGAGCACGTGGTCCTTGGCCGCGAAGTGGGCGTACAGCGCGCTGGGCCGCAACTCCAGGGCCGCGGCCAGGTCCCGAATGGACGTGTCGTGATAGCCGCGGCTCGCGAAGAGCTGCAGGGCCGTCTCCAGGATGCGCCGGCGCGTGCCCTCAGGGGGCGCCGCCGCCGTGGGGGGGAGGCGGGCGGCCGTGGCG
>NZ_JABXEP010000240.1:0-8087 GCF_013372605.1 Myxococcus sp. AM009 | reverse complement strand
ACACCCCCCACGGAGCCCCCCATGAGCAGCTACCGCATCAAGTCGGGCGACACCCTCTCCCACCTGGCGCAGCGCCACAACACCAGCGTCAGCGCGCTGATGAAGGCGAATCCGCAGATCAAGAACGCGGACCTCATCTACGCCGGCAAGTCGCTGAACATCCCGGGTTCGCGGGACTCCTTCGAGAGCGGCTCCGCGGGCAGCGCGGGTGGCGCCACGGGCGGTGGCAGCAGCGGCGGCGCGCAGGGCGTGCAGGGCCCCAACAGCTCCGGCCCCGGCACCCGCGGCCCCAAGGGCAGCCCCTTCGACATCGCGTCGCAGCACCTGAACAAGAACGCGAGCTCGCTGAAGCTGGAGAAGAACGGCGTGGGCGCGGACATGGAGGACTGGGTCCCCAACAACGTCAACTGCGCCAACTTCGTGTCCGCCGTGCTGGAGCAGTCCGGCCAGATTTCCGACGCGCAGCACGACAACAGCGTGATGGGCCTGATGGCCAAGCTGGACCGGGACCCCAACTTCAAGCGCATCGACCTGAAGGACGCGAAGCCGGGTGACGTGGTCTCCATGAAGACCAACGGCGGCCAGCACGTGGTGATGTTCGCGGGCTGGAAGGACGGCAAGCCGACGTTCATCGGCTCCAACAACGTCAACTCGGATGGCTCGCAGCGCGTCACCATCTCCAGCATGAACTACCCCATCATGGCGGTGCACCAGTACCAGGGCTGAGCACCCGCCCGCAGCCGAGCGAGCACCTCCGGGGCTCCGCGTCCGACCTTCCAGGCGGGCACGGGGCCCCGCTGGCGTTCAAGCGCCCGCGGCGGCTCAGCGCCGGGGCGCCAGCGACAACGCGGCCTGGATGAGCGGGCTGCGCGCGGCCGTCTTCCTCCAGGCGGCGTGGACGGAGCCCGTGCCCGCGCCCGGCAGCGCCTTGGACACCACGCCGGCTTCGCGCGGCCCCCCCGGCAGGAGCGAGGCCAGCAGCGAGAAGCCCAGCCCCGCGGCCACGAAGCCCAGAATCGTCTCCGAGGAGTCCGCCGCGTGCAGGCGCCGGGGCGTGACGCCCGCCCGCGCCAGCGCCGCGAGCTGCAAGTCCCTCAGGTACCGGTCCGTGCTGTAGGCGATGAACGCGTCGTCGCGCAGCTGCTCCAACCGCACCCGCGGACGCTTCGCCTGCGGGTGGTGCGCGGGCAGCACGAGATGGAGCAGCTCGGCACGCGGCTGGATGAGGCGCGCGCGTCCCGGCTCCTCTCCGAGCACGACCCGCTGGCCCCGCCCAAGCCGTGAGCGCTCAGGGCGCGCCGCGGCCCGCGTGCAGGCAGCCCACGGCCTCATCCAGCAGGTCGAGCGCCGCGTCGGACCAGCCCCGGAGCTTCATGCGCGGGGACACCGGCGAGGTGACGGGGATGAGGCCGGCGACGGCGGCGTCCTCGATGAGCTGCGCCTGTTGCTCGGGGTTGAGCTGGGCCCACCGCTTCTCGCGGCTCACGCCCTTGCGCCAGTCGTAGCCATCGCCGGACCACTGCGCGGCCAGCGCGGCGCTCAGGTAGGCCGTGCCGCCATGCTGGTGCTGCCACACATGCGTCAGCTCGTGGACGAGCAGGCCGAAGTCCACGGCCCCGCTCCGAGGCGGGACGAAGACGGTGTTGCCGTGCGCGAAGGCCCGCCCGGGGAGGCCCAGCAGGCCCAGCCGGCCGACCTTCACCCGCACCGCCGCGTAGTTCAGGCTGTCTCCGAAGATGGGCCGTAGGCGGGTGATTTCCTCCACCGTGAGGCGGCGGCCCGGCGGCTCCAGACCGACCAGCACCTGCACCGAGCTGAGCACGCGCCCGCCCACCATCAACACGGCGTCCGCGGGGAGCTGCGCCACGCGCGTCAGGCCCTGGCCCAGTTGAGGCAGTCCCTCGCGAGGCCGGCCGCGCGCGCACTGCGCCACGCCTCCGCCCATCGCCTTCAGCACCACGCCCACGCTGCGAGCCACGCCCACCGACGCGCTCGTGACACCGGTGAGCAGCCCCCGGCCCGCATCCACCAGCCGCTCGGAGAAGGGGGCCGCGTGGCTCATGCCATGTTCCTCAGCGCCCCACCGTCATGGCGCGCAGCCCGGAGAGGCCCATGACGGACTCCACCAACGTGCGCAGCGCGCCCGGGCGCCACGGGCGGGACAGCGCGAAGTGCGTGAGGCTGGAGGCGCTGTAGGCCGCCGCCACCTCGGGACGGAAGTGGGACGACACGAGGATGCGCGGCCCCGACAGGTCCCGGTCCACCAGCCGCGCCAGGAAGGTCGGCACGGCCGCTCGCTCCACGGAGTCCAGGTCCACGACTACCGCCTCCGGCACCACGCCCAGGTCCATCCGGCGGTCCGCCGACGCGATACCCAACGTGGGGACCAGCTCGAAGTCTGACGTCAGCTCGCGGCCCATGGCCAGCCGGAAGAGCGGCTCCTCCGAGACGAGCATCACCCGAGGCCCCTTGGGCGCGCTCCGGTGACGCCGCGCGGGCGCGAAGGCGGGCTCAGCGGTGGGCTCGATGGGAAGACGCAGTGCGCCAGCCTCCACCAGGTGGCGGGCATCGAGGAGGGACTGCGCACGGCGAATCAGGGGGGAGGGGGCGCTGGACACATCGCGACAATAACCAGCAATAGCGGAAATATCAAGCTTTGCTTCAATTCGCGGACCTGGCTCCAGGATTCCTGGACCTTCAAACCCACGGAGTCGGGCGTTTTGACACACCCGTTCAGTGGGTTAAAAGTAACACCTATCCAGGTGTACCGGGTCCGATTTGACCCACACTATTCCACTGGGAATCGCCGCGTCGCTCACTCGAACTCGAGCGCGCGCTGGAAGTCGGCCGGGTTGGAGGCCGCGCTCTGCGCCGTGTCCAGGGTGATGAGCCCCTCCCGGTAGAGCTGCGTCAGGTGCTGGTCGAAGGACTGCATGCCGAACATGTCGCGGCCCTTCTCGATGACGTCCTTCAGCTCGCTGGCGCGGTCGTCGCGGATGTACTGCTCCACCGTCTTCGTCTGCACCATGATTTCCAGCGCCACGGTGCGGCCCTTGCCGCTGGCCCGGGGCAGCAGGCGCTGCGACACCGTGGCCTTGAGGCAGTCCGCCAGGCGCATGCGCACCATCGTCTGCTCTTCGGCGGAGAAGACCGACACCAGGCGGTTGATGGTGCGTGACGCATCCGTCGTGTGCACCGTGGAGAGCACCAGGTGGCCCGTCTCCGACGCCTTGAGCGCGATGTCGATGGTCTCCGTGTCGCGCATCTCGCCCACCAGGATGACGTCCGGGTCCTGGCGCAGCGCCGCGCGCAGCGCAATCGCGAAGCTCTGCGTGTCCGGGCCAATCTCCCGCTGGGAGATGGAGGACTTGATGTTCTTGTAGATGAACTCGATGGGGTCCTCGATGGTGAGGACGTGCAGGTTCTCCGTGCGGTTGATGTGGTCAATCATCGCCGCCAACGTGGAGCTCTTCCCCGACCCCGTCGCGCCCGTCACCAGCACCAGCCCGCGCTCGTTGCCGGCAATCTTCTTCAGCACCTGCGGCAATCCCAGCCCGTCAATGGTTGGGATTTCATCCGGGATGATGCGCAGGATGCACGCCAGCGAGCCCCGCTGCCGGTAGATATTCACCCGGAAGCGCGCCACGCCTGGGAGGCTGTAGGACGCGTCGCACTCCTGAAGCGTGTCGATTTGCTTCTTCACCTCGGGGTCCGACACGACATGGAAGGCCACCTGTCGTGTGTGGTCCGCGTGAAGCTTCTCCATCTTCAAGGGCCGGAGCGCGCCATTGACCCGGTAGATGGGCGGGTCCCCCGGCCGGAAGTGGATGTCCGATGCACCGTTCTGCACACCGACCGCGAGCAGCTTGTTGAGCGTTGCCAGATCCAGGGGAGTGTCCCTCTTCAGCCAGGAGAGCCACGGACTCTAGGCGGACGCGCAACAGATGCACATGGTGTGCAATCAACCCGGGGCGGACACCAGGGTCAGCTCGGCAATCTCAGGCGACGGCCCCAGCCGGAGCGGCGGCCCCCAATAGCCTGTCCCCCGGTGGGTATAGACGCGCACCCCGGCGATGGTGGCAAGTCCACGCACCACCGGCTGCTGCAACTTGATGAAGAACATGAAGGGAAACACCTGTCCGCCGTGCGTGTGCCCGGAAAGCTGCAGGTCCACCATCACCCCAGCCTCCGCCACGCGCAGGGCGGACCGGGGCTGGTGGGCCAACAACAGACGCGGCACGCCGTGGGGCGCCCCGTGCAGCGCCAGCTCCGGACGGCTGGCATGCGAGGCAATGAGGTGCCCCGCGTCGTGGTCCGTCACCCCCGCGATGGTGAGCCGCGCCCCGTCGCGCTCCACCACCCGGTGCTCGTTCTGAAGGACGGTGAGGCCCAGGCGCGCCACCTCCGCCGCCCAGGCCGGCCCCCCGTGGTAGTACTCGTGATTGCCGGTGACGTAGAAGACGCCCAGGGACGCGCGCAGCTCCGAAAGGGGCTTCACCTCGTGCCGCAGCGCCTCCACGGTGCCGTCCACCAGGTCGCCCGTCACCGCCACCACGTCCGGCTGGAGCGCGTTCACCTGCTCCACCACGCGCCGCAGCCAGCGTCCGTCCAACGTGGGCCCCACGTGGATGTCCGAAATCTGCACCACCTTCAGGCCGCTGAGCCCGGGCGCCAGGCCCGCCACCGGCACCGTCACCCGCTCCACCGTCGCCCGGCCACGCGCCGTGATGAAGGCGTACACCACCGCCGGCACCGTCACCCCCACCGCGACCAAGGCCTTGCCCCGGGCCAGGGCCAGCGCGTCCGTCACCACGCTCGACCACGACAGGCCCAGCCCCACCAGGTCCGCGACCACCACCGCGCTCAGCAGGATGCCGAAGGCCCCCAGCCACACGTAGGACGTCCACTGGAGCGCCCGCGTCCAGAGCGTCGGCTCGCGGCGCGACGCCGCCATTCCCACCGGCAGCGACAGGAAGAGCAGCGCCAGCAGGACGGGGCCCAGCCAGGCCCACGGCAGGGGCAGCTGCGGGCTCACGAACAGGCGCACCGCGAGGTACGCGTGCAGCCCGCCCATCAGCGTGAGGATGCCGCCCAGCGACATCAACCACCGCAATGCCAGCGACAGGGGCACTCTGGGCCGCCGGGCCTCCTGCTCCACACCTGGGGTCAGCTCCGCCACGAACGACAACCTCCTCACCGGTGCCAGCCATGACCGCGCCCGGAGCGCGGGGACATAACGGCCGCCTGGGGCCGCTGCCCGGCAACCCGCCCGTACACCAGGCGGGTCAACGCCTCATCTCGTGCACCACACCTAAGCCACGGGCGGCAGGTTGGCGAGCCAGCTACGTTCAAAGCATGAGAACTTCACGTATCTTCACAGCCGCGCTGCTCGCGGCGGCGGGCGCGGCCTGGGCCCAGCCCGTCCAGTACCTGGACCTGCGAACGCCTCGGGTCGCGCTCAACGCGCGCGTCACCGACCGCGACCTCACCAGCCCTGACCTGCAGATCGGCTTCAGCGACGACACCCTGCGAGGCCGCGCCTTCGGCAGGCCCCTCAACCTCACGCTGGACGCCGCGCGGGTCCGAGGCATCTACGGAAGCGGCCCCGTGGACCTGCGGCTGACACAGGAGGAAGGCGGCCTGCGCGCCAAGGGCACGTTCGGCGGGCAGCTCACCGACTTCCAGGTGACGCCGCGGACGTTCAAGGGCGACGTGGGCCGGTGCAGCTACGAGCTCACGGCCTCCGAAGAAGGCCGCTATCAAGGCTGGCGTTCGTGCCTCGCCGGCTTGGAGAACCCGGTGTCGCTGTCGATTCCGCCTGCCATTGGCGGCGACGACGCCCGGCTCGTGGCCACCCTGGCTGTGATTCTGTCGCGGTAGCCCCACCTCGGGGCGGCTATGGTGCACGCCGTTTCCTCACGACGGAGCGCATCCATGGCACGCATGCACGAAGTGGACTTCCACATCTACGGCGAGGACCTGCAGTTCGTCGAGGTGGAGCTGGATCCAGGAGAAGCCGCGGTCGCCGAAGCCGGCACCCTCATGTACATGGAAGACGGCATCGAGATGGAGACCATCTTCGGTGACGGCTCGGAGAAGACGAGCGGCTTCTTCGGCTCGCTGCTGGGCGCGGGCAAGCGCCTGCTGACGGGCGAGTCCCTCTTCACCACCGTCTTCCTCAACAAGAGCGGCCGAGGCAAGCGCAAGGTGTCCTTCGCCGCGCCCTACCCCGGGAAAATCATCCCGGTGAACCTGAGCGAGCTCGGCGGCGAGCTGATCGCGCAGAAGGACAGCTTCCTCGCCGCGGCCAAGGGCGTGACGCTGGGCATCGCCTTCCAGAAGAAGCTGGGCACCGGCCTGTTCGGCGGTGAGGGCTTCATCATGCAGCGGCTCCAGGGTGACGGGCTCGCCTTCATCCACGCCGGTGGCACGCTGCACGAGCGCACGCTGGGCCCCGGTGAGCTGCTGCGCGTGGACACCGGCTGCATCGTCGCGTTCCAGCCCACCGTGGACTACGACATCCAGATGGTGAGCGGCATCAAGACGGCCTTCTTCGGCGGCGAGGGCCTCTTCTTCGCCACGCTGCGCGGCCCCGGCAAGGTGTGGCTCCAGTCGCTCCCCTTCAGCCGGCTCGCGGGCCGCATCCTCTCCGCCTCGCGCCCGGGCGGCGCGACGGGAGAAGGCAGCGTGCTCGGGGGCGTCGGCCTGGGCAGCCTGCTGGGCGACGACTGACGCACCGGGCAGGCCGGCCGCTCGCGGACCGCTATCCGCGACGCCGCCGCGACAGGCCGGCCAGCCCCGCCAGCAGCACCCAGGAGCCCACCACGCCCACGGGCGAGGCGCCGCAGCCACACCCCACGTCGAGCGCCGCGGGCCCCCGAACCTGAAAGCCCGTGGTCCGCGAGCGCGCCGGCACCTGGCTGGAGGTGACGAGGTGCTCCTGCGCCGCGACCTCGTGCGCGCCCACGGACAGCGCGAGCTCGCGGGGCACCTGGTAACGGAAGGCCCCGGTGTCATCGGCCGTCACCGTGGCGACCTCACTGCCGTCCACCTCGATGACCACCGTGGCGCCAGCCGTCGCCGCGCCCGCGAACAGCGGCGTGGAGTCCACCACCTCGCCCTCCGCGGGGACCACCAGCACCGGCCAGCCGTCCTCCGGCACCTGCGTGCCGCCATCTCCCTGGGACGTGCCCGCGTCCTGCTCGGACGTGCCGCCGTCGCCCCCGCCGCTCACCTCCTCGGACTCGAAGCGGATGGGCTGCGAGTAGGGCCCGCTGAGCCCCGCCTCGTTGTGCGAATGGACGGTGACGAAGTGCGGGCCCGGCGCCAGCGGTGTTTCGAACGGCCACTGGTAGCGGAAGCGACCCGCGCCATCCACGGGGATGATGACCTCGGGGCCGTTGTCCACCTCGATGCCCACCGTCAGCCCGTTGGGCGCGACGCCCGCGAACAGCGGCGTGGTCCCCACCGTCTCGCCGTCCCGCGGAATCACCAGGATGGGCTCCACCACCACGCCGCCATCCTCCAGCGTGGCCGCGACGGAGAACGACACGGGCGCGGAGGGCGCGCTGTACGCGCCCAGCGACTCCGCCACCACATGGACCGTGTGCGTGCCGACATCGAGCGGCGCCTGCTCCGGAGGAATGGCCGCGGTGAACAGGCCATCCGCGCCAGCGCCCACCTGAAGCCGCTCGACGTCATCGACGAACACGAGGACCCGGACGCCAGGGTCCGCCCGGCCTTCGAAGCGAGGCCGGTGTGGAAGGCCCACCGCTCCGGACACAGGGGAGATGACAGCCGGCATCCCAGGCGCGCGATAGGCCGCGAGGTATTCCTCGGCGAAGCCCTCGCTCCCCATGCCCGCGCCGTGCGTGCCGCCATCCGCCGTGTTGGTGGTTCCAGCGGCGCCACCCGGCACGCCCCTGGGACACGACGCCGTCACCCCTTGCAGCAGCACGCCGCCGCCACCGCCGCCACCGCCCGGGCCGAGCACCCAGTCCGGGTAGCTGACGTTGCCACCGTTCCCGCCCGCGGCCTGGGCGGTGGCGGCGGTGGCGGCGGCGTGCTGCTGCAAGGGGTGACGGCGT
>NZ_JABXEP010000023.1:0-72426 GCF_013372605.1 Myxococcus sp. AM009 | reverse complement strand
GGCTGACGGCGGCGGCCATCACGGCCGCGGGGTTTGGCACGCCGTAGCAGGCGACGCCGGGCCCCGGGGTGGTGTAGGAAGCGCGGCATGCCTCGCTACTTCGACGGTGACTTTCTACCCCCCAAGGGCCGCTTCGCCATCTGCGTGGCCCGCTTCAACGGATTCATCACCGAGGAGCTGGCCAAGGGCGCCGTGGACACGCTGGTGCGCCACGGCGTGGCTGACGCGGACATCGACGTTTACCGCTGCCCCGGAACGTATGAGCTGCCTGGGCTGGTCCGGCGCGTGACGGAGACGCGGCAGTACGTGGGCGTCATCACCCTGGGCGCCGTCATCCGGGGCGGGACGCCGCACTTCGACTACGTGGCCGGCGAGTGCGCCAAGGGCATTGGCGCGGTGGCCTTCGAGGCCGCCGCGGCCACCCCGGCGACGACTGTGACCTTCGGCGTGCTGACGACGGACACGGTGGAGCAGGCCATCGACCGGGCGGGCGTGAAGGCGGGGAACAAGGGAGCGGAAGCCACGCTGGCCTGCATTGAAATGGTCAATCTGTACGCGAAGCTGTCGGCGACGGACGGAAGGAAGGCGTAGGCCATGGGCGCGCGAAGAACGGGACGTGAGCGTGCGCTGCAGGCGCTCTATCAGTTGGAGATGGCCACCGCGACGACGGCGGAGGCGCTGGAGTCGGCCTGGTCGGCCGCCGAGGAGAGCGACAAACGGGACCCGGACGCGGTGAAGTTCGCCCGGGAGCTGGTGGAGGGGGTGCAGTCCCACCGGGACGAAATCGACCAGCTCATCGAACGGCACAGCCACAACTGGCGCCTGGACCGCATGTCGCGCATTGACCGGAACGTGCTGCGACTGGGCATCTTCGAGCTGAAGTACCGCCCGGACATCCCCCGCAAGGTGTCCATCAATGAGGCGGTGGAGCTGGGCAAGAACTTCGGCAACGAAGAATCGAGCGCGTTCGTCAACGGGCTCCTGGACCGCGTCGCGGTCGCCCTGAACAAGCCGTGATTCGCTGACGCCAGCCGCGAGGGACGCGCCGTGAGCCAGACGACGACGCACGATATTGGGTTGGAGGGCCTGGACTCGCTGGGCGGGGTGGACGCGCTCTGCCTGTTCATCGCCGAGGATGACCGACCCCTGCCGTCCTCCGCGGGCTTCGTGGACTGGCGGCTGTGTGGCTCGCTCTCGCGGGTGCTCAAGGCCGGCTTCTTCACGGGCGCGAAGGATGACTGGCTGCTGCTGCCCTCGGACGGGAAGCTGGCGGTGCCCCGCATCTTCGTCGTGGGGCTGGGCGCGCGTCAGCGGCTGGACGCGGGCTCGCTGAACGACGCGCTCGCGGAAGCGGGCCGGGTGCTGTCCAAGGCCCGAGTGGAGTCCGTGGCGCTGGAAGTACCCGCCGGCGGTCAGGTGGAGGACGCCGCGCGGGCAGAGGCTTTCCAGAAGGGCTTCCTGCCCGCGTTCAAGGGCGGACGGGTGGCCGTCCTGGCGGACAAGGGACTCGTCAAGTCGCTGCCTGCACGCAAGGGCTGACGCTCGGCGGGCGGGCGGGCCTTCTGCTAGCATGCCTCGCCCGGGGCGAGCGCACATGCGTGTCAAGGTCTTGATTGTCGAGGACTCGAAAGCATCGCGCGAGTACATCGCCGCGATGGTCGAGGCCGTGGAGGGCGTCGAGGTGGTGGTGACCTCGAGCGGCTTCGAGGCCCTGAAGCTGCTGCCGCGTCACCGCTTCGAGCTCATCATCACCGACATCAACATGCCCGACATCAACGGGCTGGAGCTCATCAACTTCGTCAAGAAGAACCCCAACTACCGCGACGTGCCGCTCTTCATCATCACCACGGAGGGGCGCGAGCAGGACCGCGAGCGCGGGCTCGCGTTGGGCGCCGTGGAGTATCTGGTCAAGCCCTTCATCCCCGGGAGCCTCGAAGCGCTCCTGCGGCGCTACCTGAAGCTGCCGTGAGTCCGGGAAGCAAGGCGCTGGCGGAGTTCGTCGCCGAGGCGACCGAGATTCTCGACGCCCTGGCCAGGGACCTGCTCGCGCTCGACGAGCGCCGGGGCCACGAGGCGGATCCGGACCTGGTCAACGGCATCTTCCGCGCGGCGCACTCGCTCAAGGGGTTGTCCGGGCTGTTCGGCCAGGAGCGCATCTCCCGGCTGGCGCATGGGACGGAGGACCTGCTGGACCGGTTGCGGCTGGGGAAGCTGCTGCTGGACGGCGCGGTCCTGGATGCGCTGATTGAAGTCCTGGATGCGTTCCAGGCGCTGCTGGGCGAGGCCGCTCGTGGCACGGAGAGCGAAGGCCTGTCGGCTCGTGTGGAGACGATGGCCGCGCGGATGGCGTCGATGGCCGCTCCGGCGGAGGTCGCGGAGGACGATCCGCTGGACCGGTTGGAGCTGGAGGCGCAGGTCCGCTCCGTCTTCACGGAGTACGAGGAACACCGGCTGCGGGAGAACGTGCGGAGGGGCGTGGCGCTGTGGCGCGTGCGGGCCGCCTTTGATTTGTCCGACTTCGACAAGGGGCTGGCGGAGCTCAACGCGAGGCTCAAGCCCCTGGGCGAGGTCATCAGCACGCTGCCGTCCGCGCAGCCGGGTGGCGCGCATGGCATCGCGTTCGACCTGATTTTCGGTGCGCAGGTCGACCAGGCGTCCCTGGAGACGGGGTTGAAGGGGACGCCCGCGGAGCTGTCCGCGCTGACGGTGCGACCGGCCGCGGCGGCTGCGACGAGCGCGCTGCTTCAGGCCGCGCAACCCGCCGCGGCGGGGCGCTCGACGTCGCCCAAGGGCGGCGGCAAGAAGAAGAAGGGTGTGCGCGTAACGCCCGCCGCGATGCCTCCCGAGGCGCCGCAGCCGCTGCTTCCGCGAGTGTCGGAAGACACGGAATCCGGGCCCCTGGAATGGCCCACGTCGGACGCCGACCTGCCCGCCGATGCTGGCGGCGCGCCTCCACCGACGCACGTGCCTGGGCCCTCCAGCGTGCCGGTCGTCGCCTACCTCCAGGGCGCCGCCAAGGCCTCACCCAAGGGGCTCTCGGTGGCCCCAGCGCCACCGGCCAAGGCCCCCGTGAGTCCCCAGGCGACGCTGACGGCGGACACGTCGCTGCGCTCCCTGACGCAGACGGTGCGCGTGGACATCGGGCGCCTGGATGGCCTCATCAACATGGTGGGCGAGCTGCTGCTCATCAAGGCCAACCTCCAGCGGCTCGCGGAGTCCGCGAGGCAGGATGGCGCGGTGGCGCTCTCCAAGCTGTTCGGCCAGGAGCTGGCGCGCGAGACACGAGGCCTGGAGCGCAAGCTGGAGGCCCTCCAGGAAGGACTCCTCGAAGCGCGGATGGTCCCCGTCGGCCAGGTGTTCGACAAGCTGGCGCGGCTGGTGCGCCGCAGCACCCGCGAGGCGGGGAAGGAAATCGAGCTCGCCATCAGCGGCGGCGAGGTGGAGCTGGACAAGCTCATCGTCGAGGAGCTCAGCGACCCGCTGATGCACCTCATCCG
This sequence comes from Myxococcus sp. AM009, assembly GCF_013372605.1. Lineage (NCBI taxonomy): Bacteria > Pseudomonadati > Myxococcota > Myxococcia > Myxococcales > Myxococcaceae > Myxococcus > Myxococcus sp. AM009. The sequence continues at coordinate 68,929 of NZ_JABXEP010000023.1, read as the reverse complement.
CAACGCCATCGACCACGGCGTCGAGTCCCCCGACGCCCGTCTGGCCGCAGGCAAGCCCCGCCGCGCGGTGGTGGGCCTGCGCGCCGAGCAGAAGGGCAACCACGTCGTCATCGAGGTGAGTGACGACGGCGCCGGCATCGACGAGGTGCGCGTGCGCGAGGTGGCCATCACGCGAGGCGTCATCACCTTCGCCCAGGCCCAGGAGCTGAGCCGGCGGGAGCTGCTCAACCTCATCTTCCAGCCCGGCTTCTCCACCGCCCGCAGCGTGTCCGAGCTCTCCGGCCGGGGCGTCGGGCTGGACGTGGTGAAGAACAACCTGGGCAACCTGTCGGGCATCATCGACGTGTGGAGCGAGCGCGGACGGGGCACCGCCTTCCACCTCACGCTCCCCGTCACGCTGGCCATCATCCGCGCGCTGCTGGTGGGCGTCAGTGGCCGCACCTACGCGGTGCCGCTCAACAGCGTGCTGGAAATCATCTCCGTCCAGCCCAGGGAAATCCGCACCGTGGAGCGGCGCGAGGTCCTGGACCTTCGCGGCCAGACGCTGCCCTTCGTGCGGCTGGCGCGCATGTTCGCCCTGCCGGAGCGTCCGGTGAGCCGCCACTTCGTGGTGGTGGTGGGCCTGGCCCAAGAGCGCCTGGGAATCGCCGTGGACGAGCTGCACGGCCAGCAGGACATCGTCACCAAGCCCCTGGGGGGCCGGCTCCAGTCCGTCCGGGGCATCTCCGGCGCCACCGACCTGGGCAACCGGCGCACCGTCCTGGTGCTGGACGTGGCGGCGCTCCTGGAAGAGGGCATGGCCGTGGAGCGGCGTCGCGCCTGACCCTCGCTGCGGACGGGCGCGCCGGCTGCTATCCTGCGTGGCTGTGTCCCGGTTCTCGGAGCTGCTCGACGACTTCTTCTACCGTCCTGACGAGGACGTCTCCGGGCTCCAGGATTTCGCGGCGGGCAGCGACGGCGTATTGCCCTTGGTCCCCGAGGAGGTGCCCGAGGAGTACCTGGCCTTCCGCCTGGAAGGGGAGTGCTACGCGGTCCCCATCCGAGGGGTGCGTGAAATCTCCAAGGTTCCGCCGCTGACGGAGATTCCCCGGGCCGAGCCCCAGCTCCTGGGCGTGATGAACCTGCGCGGCGAGCTGCTGCCCGTGTACGACGTCAAGATGCGGTTGCGGCTGGCGGAACGGGCGCCCCTGGTCGCCGGGCCCGACGCGCCTGCTCCGCCCCGGAGCGCTCGCATCCTCGTGCTGCGCACGGAGTCAGGGCCCGCGGGAGTGTGGGTGGATGGGGTGGTGGGCGTGGTGAAGCTCAAGCCGTCCATGCTGGAGGCACCGCCGCCGGGGATGCGCGCGGGTGACAGGGATTGCGTGGTGGGCATGGGCCGGCGAGGCCCCATGCTCTACATCCTCTTGGACGCGGAACAGGCGCTCGCCTCATGAAGGACTCCGTCAACCTGCTGCCGCGGCGTCCTCACGCGCTCCCGGATGAAGCGGCCTCGGCCGCGGACACGGTGGTGCAGCTCTGTGCCTTCTTCATCGGCGCGGAGGAGTACGTGTTGGACATCATGCGGGTGGAGGAAATCCTCCCGCTCCAGCGCATCACCTCCATCCCGCACGCCCCGGCGTTCGTGGAGGGCGTGCTCCACCTGCGTGGCCTCATCCTTCCCGTGGTGGACCTGCGGAGCAGGCTCATGGGGGCACCGGGCCCCCAGACGCCGAAGACGCGGCTGCTGGTCTGCAAACTGGGCACGCGGCGCATGGCGGTGAAGGTGGACCGGGTGGCGGAGGTGCTGCGCGTGCGGCGCGGTGACATCAAGCCCGCGCCCGCGCTGGTGGTGGCCGGACACACGCCCTTCGTCGTTGGCGTCTGCGGGCCACCAGACCGGCTCCGGCTGCTGCTGGACCTCAAGGGCTTGCTGCGCGTGGAGTTGGAGCGCGAGTCTTCAAGGAACACGACGTAGGCACACACCTGGGGGATTGCAGTGGGCCATCAAGGACTGGAGCAGCACCGTAGAATCCTCGGCATCCTCTTCATCGCCATCAACGGGCTGTCGGTGCTCGTCGCCGTGGGCGTGATGCTGTTCCTCGGGGCGATGGGCGGGCTGTTGCCAGGCGCGAAGCCCGAGGAGCGGGCGCTGATTGTCGCCGTGGGCATGGGCGTGGGCGGGTGCCTCGCGCTGCTGGGGCTGCCAGGTGTCATCACCGGCTTCGGGTTGCTGAACCGCAAGGCCTGGTCGAGGACGCTGACCCTGGTGCTGGGCATCCTCGCCATCCCCAACGTTCCGCTGGGCACGGCCCTGGGGGCCTACGCCCTCTGGTTCTATCTCCAGCCAGGCTCTGACCAGGTCTTCGACACATGAGCCCCCACGCCGAGCCCCCGGTCGCTGAAGAGGCGCGCTACCTCGCGCTCCAGTCGCTGGACCCGTGCGCGGCGGGCGTTCTGGAGATTCTCGTCGTCGGCTTGCATGACGAGAGCTGGCGCGTGCGCCACGTCGCGGCGGAGGCCCTCAAGCGGATGCCCGCATCGAGCGAGCTCGCGGCCCGGCTCATCTCCGTGCTGGGGGAGCGAGGAGAGACGGGGGCTCGGAACGCGGCGGCGGAGGCGCTCGCGGGGCTGGGCGGTGCCGCGTTGGGCCCGCTGATGGGCCTGCTGGCCCATCCAGACCCGGACCAGCGCAAGTTCGCCGCGGACATCCTCGGACAGCTGGGGCATCGCGATGCGGAGGTCCCGCTGGTGCGGTCGCTCTCGGACGCGGACCTCAACGTGCGCGTGTCCGCGGCGGAGGCACTGGGGCGCATCGGCGGCGCGCAGGCCGCCGCCGCGCTGGAGTCGCTGCTGGCGGAGCCGGAGCCGCTGCTTCGCCTGTCCGCCCTGGAAGGGCTGACGCTCCTTCAACATGCGGCGCCCCTGCCGGTGGTGAAGGCCTTGCTGGAGGACCCTCGGCTTCAGCGGAGCGCCTACCGGATGCTGGGCCTCATTCCGGAGGCGGACGCCACGGCGCGCATCTGCCTGGGCCTCACGTCGGAGCTGCGCTCGGTGCGAGAGGCGGCGCTGTCCGCGCTGGGGACCCAGGCCGCGCGAGCCGACGGTGCGCGACGCGGGGACTTCGAAGCGGTGGTGCGTGAAGCGCTCTTGCCCCTGCCCGGCGTGACGCCGCGACTGGCCGAGGCGCTGGCGTCCGAGGACGTCCTGGTGCGCGCGGGCTCGCTGGTGGCGGTGGCCTCGCTGGGTGATGCGGCGCTGGCCGTGCCCGTGGCGGAGTGCGCGCGCGAGGCGCGGCTCCTGCGTGAGGTGCTGCACACGCTGGGCAGGCTGGGGCCGGATGGCGGGCGCACCTTGCTCCAGGGCCTGCAGGACCTGTCGCTACCGGCGCGGGCCGCCGCGGCCGAAGCGCTGGTGGACCTGGTCGACGCCTCGGCGGTGGCGCCGCTGTGCGCGTTGCTGGAGTGGGTGGAGGACGAGCTCCGCGCGGTGGTGGTGCGGGCCTTGGGGCGCACGGGCGCGGCCTTGGCGGTGCCGCCGCTCGTGGCCCTTCTGGAAGAGCCGTCCCTCGTGGGAGCGGCGACGCGCTCCCTGGCCGGGCTGGCGGAGGCGTGTCGGCCGGCGGTGCTGGCGGCGTTGGAGGACGCGGTGGCGCGCAGGGCCTCGCCCGCGGCGGTCGCCGCCCTGGCCCGCGTGGGCGGCGTGCCGGCCCTGCCCACGTTGAAGCGGCTGGCGCGGGACGAAGAGCCTCGGTGGCGCGCGGCGGCGGTGGTGGCGGCGTGTGAGCTGGAGGGTGACGTCGGCCGGGAGTGGGTGCGCGCGGCGCTCGCGGATGAGTCCGTGCCGGTGCGCATCGCGGGCACGCGGGCCCTGGCGCGGCTGGGCGGGCTGGACGTGGGCGCGCTGCTGTCACCGGTGCTGAGGGACGAGGACCCCTCCGTGCGGGTGGCCGCGGTGGAGGCGGCGGGGGACTGCGGTGCGTTGGACCGGGTGCCGGACCTGGTGGCGCTGACGCGGGACGCGGACGGCGCGTTGGCGGTGGCCGCGGTGCGGGCCCTGGCGCGGCTGGGCGCGGCGGGCCCAGGGGTGTTGCGGGAGGCCGCGGGCCATCCGGACGTGGAGGTGGTGAAGGCGGCGCTGGCGGCGGGGGCGGAGTCGTCAGCCGGGGTGACGATGGCGCTGTCCCTGCTGCGTCATGCGCGCTGGGATGTCCGCGCGGCGGCGGCGCGGGTGCTGGGAGATTCGGCGGGGCCGGAGTGTCTGTCCGCCGCCCGGGAGGCGCTGGAGGCGGAGTCGGACGCCCTGGCGCTGCGAGCCCTCACCGACGCCGTGGAGCGCCTGCTCCGGCGCTGAGAGGCCTCCATGGCGCGCTTCGACGACGGACGTCCGGAGATGTCAGCGGAGGAGTTCCGTCTCCTCCGGGACCACGTGTACTCGCACTGCGGCATCCTGGTGCACGAGGACATGAAGTTCGTGATGGAGCGCCGGCTGTGGCCCCGGCTGGAGCTGCTGGGGCTGCCGGACTACGGCGCGTACCACCGCTACCTGCGCTACGACGCCAACCGGCACGCCGAGCTGGAGGCGGCCGTCGAATCCCTCACCACCCACGAGACGTACTTCTTCCGCGAGCCCACGCAGCTCAAGGCCTTCACGGACGAGCTGCTCCCGGTGGTGGAGCAGCGCAACGCGCGGCTGCGGCGGCTCCGGGTGTGGTCCGCGGGGTGCTCATCCGGGGAGGAGGCCTACACGCTGGCGATGCTCCTCAAGGACAGCCGCCGCTTCGACGACTGGGACGTGGAGGTCCTGGGCACGGACATCTCCCGGCGCGTGCTGGCCATGGCGCGGCGAGCGGAGTACGGGCCCTCCGCGCTGCGCGCCACCTCGCCGGAGTTGCTGGAGCGCCACTTCGTTTCGCTGGGCAACAACCGCGTGCGCGTCCGGGACGAAGTGCGCGCCTGGGTGTCCTTTGGCCACCACAACCTGCTGGACGAGGTGGGGAGCCAACTGGTGCCCCGCATGGACGTGGTGTTCTGCCGCAACGTGCTCATCTACTTCGACCTGGCGGCGCGCCGGAAGTTCCTGGGCATCGTTCGGGACCGGCTGGTGCCAGGGGGGCACCTGCTACTGGGACACTCAGAGAACCTGCTGAACCTGGGCTCGGACTTCGAGTTCGTTCACCTGCGCGGGGACCTGGTGTACCGGAGGCCGGAGCTGGACGAAGGAGCGCGTCGATGAGCAGCAAGGACGTCATCTCCGTACTCGTCATTGACGACTCGGCCCACAACCGGCGCACCCTCTCCACGATGCTGGAGTCGGAGCCGGACGTGCGAGTGGTGGACCGCGCGGCGGATGGCGAAGAGGGGCTGAAGAAGGTCGTGGACCTGAAGCCGGACGTGGTGACGTTGGACCTGGAGATGCCGAAGCTCGGGGGCTACACGTTCCTCCGCCTGCTGATGCGCACGGCGCCCACGCCCGTCATCGTCATCTCCAGCTATTCGCACCGCTCGGACGTCTTCAAGGCGCTGGAGCTGGGGGCGTTCGACTTCATCGCCAAGCCGCAGCACCCGACCTTCGACGCCATGGAGGCGCTTCGGGTGGAGCTGCTGGAGAAGGTCCGGGCGGCGCGGCACGTGCGCCCCGGCTACCGGCACGCGGCGCCAGGGGCTCGCGCCATGACGGTGGCGGGTGAGCCGCCGCTGGTGGTGGCCGTGGGCGCCTCCACGGGCGGCCCCCCGGCGGTGCAGCGGGTGCTGGAGGGGCTGGCCGTGGAGCCCACGCCGTGCGTGTTGGTCTGCCAGCACATGCCGCCGCAGTTCACCCGCGCCTTCGCGGACCGGTTGGACCGCATCGGCCCCTTCACCGTGACGGAGGCCCGTGACGGAGACCTGGTGGAGCCCGGGCATGTGTACATCGCTCCGGGAGGGCGGCACCTGGTGGTGGCGGAGCGGGGCTCCCGGCTGGAGCTGCACACGCCGCCGTCCACGCCCGTGGACAAGTACGCGCCCAGCGTGGACCGCCTCTTCGCCAGCATGGCGCAGGTGCTGGGCGCCAAGGCCCTGGGGGTGGTGCTGACAGGCATGGGCGCGGACGGCGCGGAGGGCGCGCGCGAGGTGCACCGCGCGGGCGGCGAGGTCTGGGCGCAGTCGGAGGAGACCTCGGTGGTGTTCGGCATGCCGGGCGAGGCCATCGCCACCGGGGCGGTGAAGCGGGTGATTCCACTGGGTGACATCGGCCCGGCGCTCGCGGCCCTGGCGCGGCGGCGGCGCTGAAACTCCGGCCCTGGCCGCACGGGTGCTAACGTCCGCGGCCCATGACGCAGCAGATTCGAGCCTTGGTGGTGGATGACTCGCAGGCCATGCGGCGCAGCATCATGTACGCGCTGCAGCGCCTGTCCGGCGTGGTGTGTACCGAGGCGCAGGACGGCGCCGAGGGCTTGAAGAAGCTGACGCAGGGCCGCTTCGACCTGGTGCTCACGGACATCAACATGCCGCTGATGGACGGGCTGAAGCTCATCAGCCACATCCGGCAGGCGACCGAGTACCGGAACGTCCCCATCATCGTCGTCACCACGGAGGGCGCGGCGGCGGACCGGGAGCGCGCGATGAAGCTGGGCGCCAGCGCGTACCTGGTGAAACCCGTGCAGGCGAAGGTCGTGCTGGATACCGTTCGGGACCTGCTGAAGCTGGACTGAAGGCGAGCGCGCACGAATGGATTCCGTCCTGCGGGTGGAGGGCCTGGAGAAGACGTATGGCGAGGTGAAGGCCGTGCAGGGGCTGGCCTTCGAGGTGGCGCCCGGCGAGGTGCTCGGGCTGGTGGGGCCCAACGGCGCGGGGAAGACGTCCACGTTGCGGTGCCTGGCGGGCATCCTGCCGCCCAGCTCGGGCCGCATCCTGGTCGCGGGGCATGACTTGTCGCGCACGCCGGTAGACGCGAAGCGCGCGCTGGCCTTCCTGCCGGACGAGCCGCGCTTCTTCGAATACCTCACGGTGTGGGAGCACCTGAACTTCACGGCGCGGCTTTATGGCGTGGAGGACTGGGAGGAGCGGGGGCGCGCGCTGCTGGAGGAGATGGAGCTGACGGGCAAGGAGAAGTCCCTGCCGGGCGAGCTGTCGCGAGGCATGAAGCAGAAGCTGTCCATCGCCTGTGGCTTCCTGCACTCGCCGAAGCTCATCCTCCTGGACGAGCCGCTCACCGGCCTGGACCCCATCGGCATCCGGCGGATGAAGGCGTCGCTGCGGCGCCGGGCGGAGGAGGGCGCGTCCCTGGTGCTGTCCTCGCATCTGCTGCCGCTGGTGGAGGAGCTGTGCCACCGGCTGCTCGTCATCGCCGGAGGCAAGGCCATGGCGCTGGGCAGCCTGGACGACATCCGCGGGCGGCTGAGCGGCGCGGAAGGGGAGCACGCCTCGCTGGAGGAGCTCTTCGTTCGCATCACCAGCGCGGGGACGCAGGCGCCGTGAGCTTCCCTCGGGCGGTGGCCTTCCTCTGGGCCGCGACCTGGCGCAACCGCGTCCGGCGGCAACTGGAGCGGCTGCGCAAGCCGCGCTACCTCCTGGGCGCGCTGGTGGGCGCGGCGTATCTCTATTCCGTCTTCTTCCGGCGCCTGGACTTCCGTGGGCCGGTGGGCCCGGTGTCCGATGGCGTGCGCCTGTTCGCCGAGCTGTCGCTGGTCGGCTCCGCGCTGGGGACGCTGTTCGCCGCGTGGGCGCTGGGCAAGGACCGGCCGTCGCTGAGCTTCACGGAGACGGAGGTGGTGCAGCTCTTCCCCGCGCCTGTCCCTCGCAGGGCCCTGCTGCAATACAAGCTGGTGCGTGGGCTCCTGGGCACGTCACTGGGCGCGCTGTTCGCCACGCTGTTCCTCGGGCGGACCCTCAGCCCGCAGCCCGTCCTCTTCTTCGTGGGGGCGTGTCTGGCATTGGGCACCCTCTATCTGCACTCGACGGCGGCGTCCTTCGTGCGCACGCGGCTGGCGGCGTGGGGCCTTTGGGGCCAGGTGGTCCGTTGGGGCGCGGTGGGTGGCGTCCTGGCGCTCGTGGCGCTGGCGGTGCTCACCTCGCTGCGTGAGCACCCGGTGCCCGAGGACCTGTCGTCAGGCCGCGCGCTTCGCGCGTGGTTGCAGGCGCTGATGGCGTCATCCGGCGTGGAGGCCGTGTTGTGGCCGGGCCGGCTGCTGGTGGCGCCCGCGCTGGCGCGGAGCGTGGGCGACTTCCTGCGGGCCCTGCCACCGGTGTTGGCGCTGATGGTGGCGCACTACGGCTGGGTGCTCTGGGCCGAAGTCCCGTTCGAGGAGACGGCGGTGGTGCGCGCGGAGTCCCGCTCACGGGAGCGCATGCTGCGGGCCTCGGGGCGGATGACACGTGTGGGCTCGCTCACGTTGCGCCGCCCGCCGTTCCGACTTTTGCCCCGCGGCCGTCCGGAGGTGGCGCTCATCTGGAAGAACCTGATTGCACGCAAGCGGATGGGCGGCGGGTTCGCCGTGTTCCTCGCCTTCATCATCCTGGGCGGTGCCATCGCGGCGATGATGGGCGACACGCGTCTGTTCACGGACACGCGGCGGGTGCTCGGGCCGGTGGCGCTGACGTTGTCGGTGATGCTGACGGTGGTGGGGCCGAGCGCCTTCCGCATGGACCTGCGGATGGACCTCCCCAAGCTGGACCTGCTGCGCGCCATGCCCCTGACGGGACGGCAGGTGGTGAGCGCGCAGTTGGCGGCGTCCTCGCTGGCCCTGGCCTCGTTCCAGCTCGCGCTGTTGGCGGTGGCGCTCGTCCTGGGGCCGGGCGTGGAGGCGTCGCGCCTGGGCGGTTGGTGGTGGCCAGGAGGGGTGGCGCTGGCGTTCCTGCTCCCGGCCGTGTCGCTGTCGGGCCTCTTCGTGCAGAACGCCGCGGTGGTCCTCTTTCCTTCGTGGGTGCCGGCGGACACGGGCGAGCGGGCGCGCGGCATCGAGGCGATGGGCCAGCGCCTGCTGGCCGTCGTGGGCACGCTGGTGGTGATGCTGGTGGGGCTGATCCCCGCGGGGCTGGTGGCGCTCGTGGTGGGCCTCCCCGCGTCGACGCTGCTGGGCCCCTGGGCCCTGCCCGTGGCGGGCTTCGTCGCGGCGGCGGTGCTGGTGGGGGAGGTGTGGCTGGGCGTCATGGCGCTGGGCCACGCCTTCGAGCGCCTGGACGTCTCCGAGGACCGGCCGGAGTAGGTCGCGCCGCGTTCGTTCCTGGACGTGCGCGTGCTTTGCGGTGGTGGGGCTCCTGGGCGCGGATTATCCGGGCCGCTTTCGGGAGGAGACGCGCATGAAGGTGGGATTCATTGGCCTGGGCAACATGGGACTGCCCATGGCGGCGAGCCTGGTGGCCGCGGGGCACGAGCTGACGGTGTGGAACCGCACCGAGTCCAAGGCCGCGCCGTTGAAGGAGAAGGGGGCACGCGTCGCCCGCAGCCCCGCGGAGGTGGCGCGCGGCGCGGAGGTCGTCTTCAGCATGCTGGCGGACGATGCGGCGGTGACGTCGGCGGTGTTCGGTCAGGACGGACTCCAGGCGGGCCTGGCGCCAGGGGCCGTTCACATCTCGTCGAGCACGCTCTCCGTGGCGCTGTCCGAACGGCTGGCGGAGACGCATGCGAGCGCCGGTCAGCGGTATCTCTCCGCGCCGGTGTTCGGCCGTCCCACCGCGGCGGCATCGAAGCAGCTGTGGGTGGTGGCCGCCGGCCCGAAGCAGGACGTGGACCGCTGCCGCCCGCTGCTGGAGGCGCTGGGGCGCGGCCTCACCGTGTTGGGGGACCGTGCCCCGGCGGCCAACGTCGTGAAGCTGTCGGGCAACTTCCTCATCGCGTCGATGATGGAGGCGCTCTCCGAGTCCTTCGCCCTGACGCGCAAGTCCGGCATCGAGCCGAAGGTGTTCCTGGAGGTCTTCCAGTCCGTCTTCGCGCGCTCGCCCATCTTCGAGGGGTACGCGCAGCTCATCGCGGAGGAGAAGTACAGCCCGGCGGGCTTCAAGATGAGGCTGGGGCTCAAGGACGTGGAGCTCGTCCTGGGGGCGGCGCGCACCGCAGAGGTGCCCATGCCGCTGGCCAGCCTGGTGAAGGACCAGCTCCTGGGAGGCGTCGCGCAGGGCCATGGCGACTTGGACTGGTCCGCGCTGGGGGCGCTCGTCGCCGAACGGGCCGGGTTGAAGCAGGGCGGCTGAGCGCCCGCGCTCCAGGTGCACGCCCGACTGCCGCGCACCTGGAGCTTCAGGGACTGCGAAGAGCGCCTACTGCCGCGCGTCCATCTCCGCCGCGGGGATGGGGAAGCGCTCGTGGGGCGCGATTTCGGCATCAATCTCGCGCGGGAGCGTGTCGAGTCGCCCGTAGCGCCGCAGGTCAATCCAACGGTGGCCGCCTTCGAACAGGAGTGAGAACCGCTTCTGCTTCAGCAGTTCGTCCAGCGCGTTGTCCTCGGTGATGTCCAGCTTCGGGGGCAGCCGGCCAGAGGTGGTGCGGATGAAGTTGAGGTCGTCCGCGGCAGGTCCGAAGTTCCTCTCACCGATGTTGGCCTCCGCGCGCAGGAGGATGAGCTCCTCGTTGCGGATGATGGGCACGGGGGAGTTGTTCGAGGGGTAGATGCGGAAGCGCCACTCCGTTCGCAGCTTTCCGCCCGCCTCGGTCTTGGCCTCGGCCAAGCGCGTGAGCTTCCGGTTGACGCGGTCATCCACGGTGCCGTCCTCCTGGAGCTCCGCGTCGGTGACGTTCGACGGGTGGGCGTAGACGTTGACGCTGATGAGACCGTTGTCGGTGTCGCCGGAGTTCGTCCCATAGGCGTGGAAGACGCCCTGGTCCAACGGTGCGTTCTGATTGAGGAAGGACTGGCTCAGGGCGGTGAGCGCCTCGGCGTAGCGTCCGCGGTACACCGCCACCCGCGCGGCGAGCGCGCGGTTGAACTGCTGGAACGTCGTGGGCGTGTTGAATCCGGCGAAGCCCGGGCTGAGCTGGAAGGGGAAGGCGTCCCCCGCGTTCGCCAGGTGGGCATGGCCCTCGTTGAGCAGCGCGGCGATGCGCTCGAACACAGCCTCCTTGCCGACAATGGGGGCGAGTTGCCCGACGGGTAGGTTGACGTCGATGGGCGCTCCATGGGTGTCCCGCGTGTTGATGACCACGAGGAAGTCCAGGGCTTGAATCGTCTTCGCGAAGCCGCGGAGGCCTTCCTTGTCGGTGTCGGGCGTATTGGGGACCTTGTCCAGGGAGTCCAGCAGCGCGTTGGCGTTGCGGATGTTCAGGTAGGGGTTGGTCCAGTGATTGCCACCGAACGCCGGGCCGCCGGGGTCCAGGGTAGGGCCCAGCAGTTCGTTGACGGAGCGCGGGTCCGAGGGGTCGAAGACGTAAGCCTCACGTCCGATGATGCCGAGCTGGGCCACGTAGCCGTTGGGCGCGGCGACGCCAGCGCGGTGGCCGACGAGCAGGCCCGTGGCGGCGGTGAGCACCGCGGGACGCGTGGGCCGCTCACGGAAGTCATCGAGGCTGGGGTTGTTCAGGTCCGGGACGTCCATGCTCCCGCAGCCGCTCAGGCCCAGGACAGCGAAGAGCCCCACGAAGGTCTTCTTGGTCAGTTGGATGGTCATGGCTCAGAACCCGACGTCGATGGAGGTCCAGAAACTGCGGCTGGGAGGGAAGGGGGCCACGTCGATGTTTCGGGCGATGGCCTGGTTGCCGAAGTTGCTCACCTCCGGATCCAGCCCGGAGTACCCGGTGAACATGAGGAGGTTGCGTCCGCTCAGGCTCAGCCGGGCGGACTTCACCGCGGGGACCATGGACACCCAGTCCTTGGGCAACTGGTACATGAAGGTCACCTCACGCAGCTTGAGGAAGCTGGCGTCTTCGAGGTACGCGTCCGCGTGCGCGCTGCGCCGTGCGATCCGCTCGCGCCCGCCCGTCGTGTAGTCCGGTGACGTCCCGGCGCCGTCGTAGATGTACCGCGTCAGGTTGATGACGTCGCTGCCCTGCTGCCAGTCGAACAGGAAGGACAGGCTGAAGTCCCGGTACTTGAGGCTGTTGGTGAAGGACATGCGGAAGGTGGGCTCGGTGTCGCCAATCTTCCGGACAATCGGGCGGCCGTTCTCATCGACGCCGTCGTTGCCGACAATCTGTGTCGCCGTCGCGCCTTCCTCGATGCGGAAGGCGCCCAGGCTGGTGCCGAACCCGCCGGCGAGGAACGCGGGTACGGGCAGGTCCGTCACCCGGCTCCGGTTGAGGGCGAACGTGGCGCCGCTGGTCCACTCGAAGCCGCCGCGCACGGGCGTCACCTGGAGCATGGCCTCGACGCCACGGTTGCGCAGCGAGCCGCCGTTGAAGATCTGCGTAGTGAAACCGCCGGACGGGGCCAGGGCGCGCTGCAGCAGCAGGTCGCTGATGTTGCGCTGGTAGATGGACACTTCCGCGACCACGTCGCCGCCGAACAGGAGGGCGTCCACGCCGGCTTCAAGCTCGCGCTGCCGCTCTGGCTGGATGTTCGGGTCACCCGCGATGCCGGTGCCCACCAGACCCGGGCTGCCGGCGATGTTGCCGGTGGCGCGCAGGCCGTTGAACTTCATGCCGTACAGCGGCAGGTTGCCTGTCTCGCCGTAGGCCGCGCGGACCTTGAATTCGTTCACCTTCGGGTGGAACGAGGGGATCCGGTAGGCGGTGGCCAGCTTCGGGTACAGGAACAGCGCGTTGGGGTTGCCGTTGGCGCTGCTCTGCTCGGCGCGCAGCGCGCCCACCAGCGTCAGCCGCTGGTCCAGCATGAGCACCTCCTCCTGGACGTAGTAGCCCCGGTCCCTCACCAGCGAGCGGTTCTGCCGCAGGTTGACCACCGTGCCGCTGTCCACGTTCTGCTGACCCGCGTTCAGGTTCTTGCTGACGATGTAGACGGAGTCGATGTTGCGCTCTTCGAACTGGAGGCCGCCAGACGTGGTCGCCACGATGCTGCCCGACGTGGGCTTGTAGGTGTGCACCAGGTTCAGGCCGGAGTTCAGGTTGCGCACCTGGCTGGTGCCGAAGAGCGACGAGCCCGGAAGACCGTCATCCAGCGGCTCGAAATTGAGCTCGGGTGGGAAGAAGAGCGAGTTCTCCTGCTGGAAGCGGTCCACGCCCGCGTTGGCCAGCACGCGCAGGTGATGGGCCTCTGTCTTCCACAGGTGCCACGTCAGGTCGCCGGACCCGATGAAGCGCCACACGTTCTCGTCGTTCTTCACCAGCGCGGCCGTCTGCAAGGGGTTGGCGCCGTTGGAGAGGAAGGGGTTCTGCGGGTACACGCCGTCCGAGTTGGCCTCCAGCGGGAGGAACTCCGGCGCGTGTGGCAGCACCATGTAGTTGCTGATGCTTGCGTTGTCGTTGTTCGTCAGTCCGCGCTGGCCCAGGGAGTGAATCAGGTTGGTGGCGACGTTGACCTCCACCGCCTCACCCAGCTTCTGGCCCAGGTTCAGCCGGAACGACTGCTTCTCGTACCCGGTGTTGGCGATGATGCCTTCGTCGTTCTTGATCATCGCCGACGCGAAGTACTTCGTGTTGCCCGTCACGCCGCTGACGCTGGCCAGCGTCTCCGAGGACAAGTCGCGGCGGCCAGCCAGGGCGGACTCGTGGTCGAACCGGCGACCCTCCACGTAGTACTGGGTCGCGGCCTCGTCGTACGTGTCGCGCACCTCGTCCACGCTGTTGAAGCGGCGGGTGCCAATCTTGTTGGCCAGCGTGTACATGCCCAGGCGCTGCGTCACCGCGAACTCCGGCTCGCTGGAGCGGCCCCGCTTGGTGTTGATGATGACCACGCCGTTGGCGGCCTTGGAGCCGTAGATGGCGGCGGCGGACGCGCCCTTGAGGACCTCGATGCTCTCGATGTCGTTGGGGTTGATGTCCGCGATGCGGTTGACCTGGTTGTCCTGGGTGGGGTTCGCGTTGGCGCCGGCCACGGACTCGGTGACGGCGAACACCCCCGAAGCAATGGCCACGTCGCTGACGAGCACCCCGTCGATGACGTAGAGCGGGGCGGAGGAGCCGTTGATGGTGGACACGCCGCGCAGCCGGAGCTGGAGGCCGCCACCGGGCGCGCCGCCGTTGCTTTGGATGTTGGCGCCGGCGACCTTGCCCTGGAGCGCCTGGTCCACCGTCTGGGCGGGGGCGCGGTTGATCTCCTCGGCGTTCACCGAGGCCACCGAGTTGGCCAGGTTCTTTCGCGCTACTTCGCTGGCGCGGCCCACCACGACCATCTCCTCCGAGAAGATGTTCTCCAGCGCGACCTCCACGGTGCGCTGGTTGGCGCCAATCTGCACCTCCCGCTCGCCGTAGTCCTGGCTGGAGAAGAGCAGCGTCACCGCGCGGGCGGGCACGTTGGGCAGGGTGAAGGTGCCGTCCAACTCCGTCTCCACGCCCTGCGTGGTGCCCTTGATGATGACGCGCACCAGGGGCAGTCCCTCATTGGTGAGGCGGTCGGCGACGCGGCCCTTCACCGTGCGCCCGCTCACTGGCGCGGGCGCGGGCGCGGGGGCCATGGGCGCCGGCTGCGGCGCGGGTGCCGCTGGTGTCTGTGTTTCGGGAACGGCTGGCGCGATATTCGCGTCCTGTGCCAGCGTTTCCAACGAGAAGAGTGCAAACACGCACCCCGGAATCAACGCCCTTCTCAGCGTCATTCAGTCCTCACTCGCTGCGGATGGACGGCTCCCCCCAAGGCAGGATGCCGGTGAGGGGAATCGTCACCGGGTCAACGATTGGCCGTCAACGGCATATCCTCACTTTTGATGTTAATCTTTGAATGCAGGTTGACGAGAATGTTTGCCCGCCGCTGGAGCCCACGCGATTTACGTCTGTCATCTGGGGAGGCGCGGCGCGTCACCGGCCAAGGAGGCGAGGTCATCCTTGGAGGGCCGAAGACCTGGGGCCGCCGTCCGTTCAGGACGGATTTGTCCCGGCAAGACTAGTTGCCCGGGGCACGTCCCTCCTCTAAGAGACTCGATAGATATGGCGATGAACGAGCGTTACGAGCCGCAGGCGATTGAAGGTAAGTGGCAGACCCGTTGGGACGACGCGGGCGTCTTCCGGGCAGGCAGACGCCCCGGTGCACCCAAGAAGTACGTGCTCGAGATGCTGCCGTACCCCAGCGGGAAGATGCACATGGGGCACGTCCGCAACTACCTGCTCGGGGACGTGTACGCGCGTTACTTCTGGATGAAGGGCTTCGACGTGCTGCATCCCCTGGGCTGGGATGCGCTCGGCCTGCCGGCCGAGAACGCGGCCATCAAGGACGGCGTGCACCCGGCGGTGCGCACGGCGGAGAACATCGCGTCCTTCAAGAAGGAAGTGAAGAGCCTGGGCTACTGCTACGACTGGGAGCGCGAGGTCAACACGAGCGACCCCGAGTACTACCGCTGGAACCAGTGGTTCTTCATCCAGATGCTGGAGCGTGGGCTCGTCTATCGCCGCTTCAGCAAGGTGAACTGGTGTACCGGTTGCCACACCGTCATCGCCAACGAGCAGGTGAAGGACGGCGTCTGCGAGCGCTGCGACTCCCCCGTGGTGGACAAGGAGATGCCCGAGTGGGCGTTCCGCATCACCCGGTACTCGCAGGACCTGTTGGACTCGCTGGATACGCTCACTGAGTGGCCCCACCGCATCACCGCCGCGCAGCGGAATTGGATTGGCCGCTCGGACGGCGCCGAGGCCGACTTCCGCGTGCAGGGGCATGACGCCGCGCTGCGCGTGTTCACCACCCGCATCGACACCATCTTCGGCTGCACCTACGTGGTGCTGGCGCCGGACCACAAGCTGGTGGCCCAGGTAACGACGCCCGAGCGCCGCGCGGAGGTGGAAGCTTTCGCCAAACGCATGGCCGCCCAGTCCAAGACGGAGCGCCTGGGCGAGGGCACGGAGAAGGAGGGCGTCTTCACCGGCGCCTACGCGGAGAATCCCTTCACCGGACAGGCGGTCCCCATCTGGATCGCCAACTTCGTGCTGAGCGACTACGGCACCGGCGCGGTGATGAGCGTGCCCGCGCACGACGAGCGAGACTTCGCCTTCGCGCGCAAGTACAGCCTGCCCGTGAAGGTCGTCATCCAGCCCGCGTCCGGTGACAAGCTCCCGCCGGGCGACAAGCTGGAGGCGGCCTATACGGAGTACGGCGTGCTGGAGGACTCGGGCGCCTACACGGGCCAGACGTCCGAGCAGGCGCGTCAGGCCATGGCCGCGTCGCTGGAGAAGGACGGCAAGGGCAAGGCGACGGTGACGTACCGCCAGAAGGACTGGGGCTTCAGCCGCCAGCGCTACTGGGGCACGCCCATCCCCATCGTCTACTGCGAGAAGTGCGACCCGGACCGCAACGGCATCCCGGTGCCTTTGGACCAGCTGCCCGTGCGCCTGCCGGAGATTGACACCCAGGCGGTGCTCACCGGCAAGGGCGAGCCGCCGCTGGCGAAGGTCGCCTCGTGGGTCAACACCACCTGTCCGAAGTGCGGCGGGCCCGCTCGGCGCGAGACGGAGACGATGGACACCTTCGTCGACTCCTGCTGGTACTTCGCGCGCTACCTGTCGCCGCACTACGACGCCGCGCCGTTCGACCCGAAGGAGGCCCAGCGCTTCCTGCCCGTGGATATCTACGTGGGGGGCCCCGAGCACGCGGTGATGCACCTGCTCTATTTCCGGTTCTGGACGCGGGTGATGAAGCTGTTGGGGCTCAGCCCCGTGGATGAGCCCGTCACGCGCCTCATCACCCAGGGCATCGTCAACGGTCCGGATGGCCGGAAGATGTCCAAGCGCTGGGGTAACGTGGTGGCGCCTTCCTCCATCGTCCAGAAGTACGGTGCGGACACGGCGCGGGCCTACGTGATGTTCGCCGGCCCGCCGGAGCGCGACTTCGACTGGTCCGATGACCAGGTGGAGGGCGTATTCCGCTTCCTCAAGCGCGTCTGGACGCTGGCCGCCACGCACCAGGCGGCCACGGCGGGTGCCACCTATGACGGACCCTCCGAGGGCAAGGCGCTGGAGATTCGCCGCGCCGCCCACAAGACGCTCAAGCGGGTAGGGGAGGCCATCGAGCGCCTGTCCTTCAACACGGCCATCGCCGGCATCATGGAAGGCGTCAACGCGCTCTACGCCCAGGGGACGCCCGAGACGGCCGCGGAGAAGGCCGCCATGGCGGAGGCCGTGCGGCTTCTGGCGGCGGTGCTCACGCCGTTCGCGCCGCACATCGCGGACGAAATCTCGGAGGCCTATGGCGGCAAGGACTTCACCGTCGCGCAGGCCTGGCCGGAGTTCGACCCGGCGCTGGTGGTGGACGACGTCATCCCCTACGCCGTGCAGGTGAACGGCAAGCTGCGCGCGGAGATTCGCGTGGCGGCGGACGCGGCGGAGGCGGACGTGCGCGCCGCGGCGGAAGCGGATGAGAAGGTCCAGGCGGCCCTGGCGGGCAAGACGCTGCGCAAGTTCGTCTTCGTCCCCAAGCGCCTCGTGAACTTCGTCGCCACCTGAGCGGGGACCCGGGTGCCGACCGACGTCCTCGTCATGTGCGGTGCATGTGGGCGGCCCCAACTCGCGGGCCGCCCGCGGTGCATTGCCTGCGAGGCCGTGCTCCCCGAAGCGCCCCTTCCCGGGGGCCCGGCACCGGGGGAGCCTTTCTTCGTCGCGAACCTGGGAGGAGGGCGCATGCTCTCCGGTCAGGGGACGCGGCTCTCCTATCAGCCGCACCCGTCGGTCATGGTTCCTCCCGTGGAGTTGGACTCGCTGCGGGAGGCGCGGCTGGAGTCGCGCTACTTCCGGGAGGCGCTGGCGCTGACCGTCTTCGCCTTGCTGGGCCTGTGGGCGCAGCCCATCGCGCTGAAGGTGCTGGGGTTGGGCATGGCGGCGCTGGGCGTCCTGCTGGCGTTGACGTGCCGCTCACACGGGCTCGTCCTGGTGCCTCGGCAGGGGCCGACGGTACGCTGGCCCTTGGGACTGGCGCGGCGGGGTTCATCCCGGGACACGCGGCTGCTAGCGGCGTGGACGTCGTTGGCGGAGGCCCTGCGGGTGCGCGGCGTGGCTGTCGACGGTGAGGCGTCACCGCCGCCTCCGTCGATGCGCGACGGCGGCCCTCTGGCTTGACGGGCGGATCGGGCCGGGTAGGGTGCCGCGCATGTCGCGACCCTGCGCTGTGAGCTCCCGGCGCCTTTGGATTGGCGTGGTGGTGGGAATGTGGGCGGCCGCGGGCTGTGGCTACCGCCTGACGCCTCGTGGAGACGGGCTGCCGGCCGGCGTGACGTCCCTCTGCGCGCCCGTCTTCGTCAACGCCACACCCGAGCCCACGCTGGAAACAGTCTTCACGCGCTTCCTGCGGCAGGAGCTGATCCGCGTGGGGCGGCTGGGCAGCGCGGAGTCCTGCGACGCGCGCATGGAGGGCACGGTGCTGTCGGTGGCGAACACCCCCACCACCGTGGTGGGCAAGCGCACCAGCCCGGGCTTCTTCTTCCGCGTCTCCGCTCGGGCCCAGCTCCGTGTGGTGAAGGACGGACAGGTCCTCAAGCAGACGGAGGTCTTCGGCACGGAGGACTATGTGCTGGGGAGCGGAGACATCCTGGAGGCGGAGGCGAACCGGCAGGTCGCGCTCGAGCGCCTCGCGGAGGTCTTGATGCGGGACGGGTACGACAGACTCGCGGGCGCCTGGTGAGGAGGCACGAGCCTCCTCCCGGCAGCCTGCACGGATGAAGCAGGGCCACGCGAGGTGGCCCCAGGGCTTCGACTAGGCCTGCGCGCGGGCGGCCTTGGTGGCGGCCTTCGCGAGACGCGAGATACGGCGGGAAGCGGTGCGCTTGTGCAGCACGCCCTTGGTGGCGGCCTTGCTCAGCGCCTTGGAGGCCGACTTGATGGCGTCCGTCAGCTTCGCCCCATCCTTGCTGCCGAGCGCCTCGCGAGCGGACTTGACGGCGGTCTTCACCTCACCGCGCACGGTGACGTTGCGCGCACGGCGCTTCAGGGACTGACGGTGACGCTTCTCTGCGGACTTGGTGTTGGCCAAGAGAAATCTCCAGCGGTAATGGCAGGCTAAAAGAGGGGCCGTCCTTACTGCGACGCCTCGCGGGCGTCAAGGCGGGTGTGGGCCTCCAGCCGGGATTTCCGGGCTCTGGACGCCCCGCCGAGGGCACCTGCGAGGAAAATCACTCTACCGAAGTCGTATATTCCCACACCAGCCCTGATGGATCCTCAAAGGTGAGTCGGCCGGCCTGGTGCTGGATCAGCCGGCCCCCCTGAATCTCCGCCAGGATGCCGGGGAGTCGCTCCACCGCCGCCGTGGAGGGGGCCGTCAGGGTCAGCCTCAGGCCCGTCGTGGGCGTCCCCGCCGCTTCGAAGGCGATCCGGAGGCCCCCGTCTTCATAGAGAGCCTGATCCACGGCGGGAGTCCGACGAGGGGTCCACCCCAGCCGGGGCGCCAGGGCGTCCCAGAACGCGCGCTGCGCGGGGAGATCCACCACACCTAGCCGCAGCGTGGTGACGGGCGCGCGAGGAACCCAGGTCGGAGACGGCAGGGCCTTTTCGCGCGCCTTGGCGTCCTGCCAGTGGCGCTCCATGTGCTCCAGGGTGGCATCCCCCAGGGCGACACCCTCGGCGCGCAGGGCGGACTCGATGTGCTGGAAGCGGGCGGTGAAGCGGCGGATGGCCATGCGCAGCGCGTCCTCGGCCGGGGCTCCGACGAAGCGCGCGAGGTTGGCGAGCGAGAACAGCACGTCCCCCAGCTCGTGCTCGATGGCGTCCCGATCATTCGCGGCGATGGCCTCGTCCAGCTCGCCCAGCTCCTCTGTCAGCTTGGCGCGCACGCTGGCGACGTCCGGCCAGTCGAAGCCGATGCGGCTGGCCTTCTCGGAGAGCCGCTCGGCCCGCATCAGCGCCGGGGCGGCGACGGGGACGCCGTCCAGCACCGAGCCCTCCCGGCCCGTCTTGCGCTTCTTCTCCGCGGCCTTGAGCTTGGCCCAGTTGTCCAGGACCTGCTCGGCGCCCTCCAGGCGCTGGCCGTCGCCGAAGACATGGGGATGCCGGCTGACCAGCTTGTCGCCAATGGCCTTCGCCACGTCGGCCAGGGAGAACTCCCCCAGCTCCGAGGCGAGCTGGGCATGGAAGACAATCTGGAAAAGCAGATCTCCCAGCTCTTCGCAGAAGGTCCGCCAGGAGCCGCCGTAGGCCACCCGGTCCATCTCCTCCAGGACCTCGAAGGCTTCTTCCAGGAGGTAGGGCCGCAGCGAGCGGAGGTCCTGTTCGCGATCCCACGGGCAGCCGCCTTCAGCGCGCAGCCGCCGCATGATGTCGACCAGTCGCTCCAACTCCGCCCCGGGGGTCAGCGTCGTGTCCGCCATGCACAGTCCTGTAGCACGCACGGGTCTGGTGCTGTCCGGCAAACGCGGCAGGTGGGCGGCCTGACTGGCGTTCGTTTTCGCGGTTGGCCCTGGGTCGCCTACAATCCACCCCCTGGATGATCCGCCTGCCGCTTCTCGCCCTCCTTTTCAGTGGATTCACGCTTCTGGTGCCCGTCGTGGCGTCCGCGCAGCTGGAAGCCCCCACGCGCCTTCCAGAGGTGGATCCGGGTCCCATGGAGCCCGACCTGCGGGATGAGTCCATGGATCCGGTGGATGACGCCGCCTACGCGGAGGACGTGCCGGAAGAAGACGTCCCCGTGGAGGAGGATGCCTCCACCGAGGACGCCGACGAAGCGCCCGCGCGCAACATCAGGGCCTCCGAAGCGGTCCCCGGCAATGGCCGGACGCCCGCGGCGGCCAGTCCTCCGCCGGTCGAGGAACCCACGGTCATCACCCCCAGGCCGGTGACGCTGAGTCCGGTGCTGGCGCCGCGGGTGACGGATGCGGACCTGGAAGCCCTCTGGAACCGGTGGCGGCAGGCCCGGGCGACGAATGATCGAGACGCGGCGGCTGCGGCCCTCAAGGAGCTGCGGACGTTGCGCGTCGAGCTGGCCGCCACGGACCTGGAGCCCCTGAGCGCGGGCTTCCTCCGCGAAGCGGCCGTGCGCCGCCGCGCGGGGGACATGGCCGGCGCGGTGCGGCTGGCGGAGGTGGCGGTCGAGCTGTCACCGGGGCTGCCCTACGCCCGCTTCGAGCTCGCCGAGCTCTACGCCTTGGAGAAGCCGGGTGACGTGTCTCGCGCCCTGGGGCAGGTGCGGCAGTCGCTGACGACACTGGCGCGGGATGCCCGCTATCGCCGGCCCGCGTTGGCGGACCTGGGCGCGCTGGTGCTGCTGGCCTGGGGCGCCACCGCGGTGCTGCTGATGGGCCTGCTCTTCCTACGGAAGCTCCGCTACGCGCTGCATGACTTCCACCACCTGCTGCCGCGAGTCGTCTCCCGGTGGCAGTCCCTGGTCCTGGGGCTGCTGCTCTTGAGCCTGCCGTGGGTGCTGGGGCTGGGGGTGCTGCCCGCGCTGCTGGTGATGCTGGCCACCGTGTCGCTCTATCTCTCGCGGACGGAGCGGGTGGTGGCGGCGGTGCTGGTGGCGGGCGTGGGGCTCCTGCCGCTGGCGGCGGGGCAGCTCGCGCGCGTCACGGCGTTCGCGGGCACGCCGGCCGAGGACGTCTATCTCCTGGAGCGGGGTGGCCTGTCCGCCGAGGAGGCGCGGGCGCGCGTGCTGACGCGGATGGCGTCCCGCACGGCGACCTTCGTGGAGGTGCTGTCGCTGGCGTACTTCGAATCCCGGCGCGGCCTGCTGGAAGAGGCGAGGACACACTTCAAGGCGGCCTCGGCGCTGAAGAACTCGGATGCGCGCCTGCTCACGCGCTTCGGCAACACCCTGGTCGCGCTGGGAGACGCGGACGGCGCGGCGCTGCTCTACGTGCAGGCCTCGCAGTCGGCACCGGACTTGGCGGCTCCGCACTACAACCTGGCGCAGGTGGTCCGCCGCAGGGCGAAGACGCTGCCCGACTCGGAGGTCGGCAAGGAACTGGACCGCGCCGCCACGGCCATGGCCTCGGCGCAGGCGCTGGATGGAACGCTGCTGGTCCGGGACCCGCCCCCGGAGGACCGGCTCCTCCTCAACCTGCTGTTGCTTTCCCCGGTGCTGGGGGAGTCCGACTGGCTTCCGCTCGCGGATGGTACGGGCGCGGGTCGTCAGGTGGAGACGCAGGTGTCGCGCTGGCTGCTCCCCGGGCTTGCTCCCGGGCCCATGGCCTCCGCGGGGGCCGCGGCGCTGGCGGTGCTCTTGGCCCTGTGGGGCTTCGCGGGTGACCGCTTGAAGGCGGCCAAGGTGTGTGAGCGCTGTGGTCGCGCGGTGTGCGTGCGCTGCGACCCGGAACTGGGCGTGGGCAGCAAGCAGTGTGGCCAGTGCGTCAACGTCTTCGCCCGCCGGGGGCTGGTGCCGCAGCAGCTGCGGGCGCGCAAGCAGCTCCAGGTGGACCGGCATCAGGCCTGGACGGGCCGCGTGGCGTACGTCCTGGGCGCGGTGTTGTCCGGCGCGGGGCACGTGGCCTCGGGTGTCCCGGTCCGCGGCGCGCTGTATGCGTTCGGCTTCCTCTTCGCGCTGGCCGCGGTGCTCCTGCACCAGGGGCTGGTCCGAGGGCCCTACGGTGAAGCCCCCCTGTACCTCAAGCTCGCGCCCGCGGTGTTGCTGCTGCTGGGTGTCCACCTGCTGTCGTTGCGCGGTCTGCGCCGTCTGCGGCGGGGGGAGTGAACGGCGATGTCCCTGCAAGGCACCCTGAAGGACTTTGGTATTGGCGACATCCTGCAGCTCATCGGGCAGCAGCAGAAGACGGGCACGCTCCACGTCCGCGCCAGGGACCAGGAAGTGCGCATCGGCTTCAACGATGGCCACATCATCAAGGCGGAGAGCGTCACCCGGAAGCGCAAGGAGCTCATCGGCACCATGCTGGTGCGCTCGGAGCTCATCACCGAGACGCAGCTCGAGGCCGCCCTGGAGACGCAGCGCCGCACGCTCAAGCGCCTGGGGGACGTGCTCGTCTCCAGCCAGGCCCTCACCGCCGAGCGCTTCCAGGCGATGATGCAGCTGCAAGCCACGGAGACCCTCTACCGGCTCTTCACCTGGAAGTCGGGCACCTACGAGTTCATCCAGGAGCCGGTGGAGCCAGACGCGGAAGCCATCCATCCGCTGCGCGCCGAGACGGTGCTCATGGAAGGCTTCCGGATGGTGGATGAGTGGCCCGTCATCCGGCAGAAAATCCACCGTGACGACCTGACCTTCGAGCGCATCAAGGCCCTGTCTCAGCCGCGCGCGGAGGAGGGCGGGGAACTGGGCGCCATCGGTCCTTCGGAGCGGCGCATCTACGATGAGCTCTCCCCCGGGAGGGACTTGCGCAAGCTGGTGGACCTCTCCTGCCTGGGCGAGTTCGAGACCTGCAAGGCGCTCTACAACCTGGTGAAGGGCGAGTACGTCCGCCCGATTCTTCCGGAGGGCGCCCCGGCCCCCGCTCCAGGGGACCAGCGCTTGCTTGTTCGCGTGGCGGGGCCGGTGGGGCGCCTCTTCGCTACCGTGGGGGTGCTGGCGGCGGTGGCGCTGGTGGTGCCCCGGGCCGTGAGCAGGGACCCCGCGGCGGGCGTTGCCGCGGTGTTCGCGGATGCCGCGGCCCAACGTCATGTTTCCCAGGCCCAACGCGTCCGCATCGAGGCCGCACTCGAGGTGTTTCGTCTGGAACGCGGTGAGCTGCCCGAGCGTCTGGATTCTTTGGTGCAGGCTGGACTGTTGAAGCCGGGCGAACTGAAATATCCGTGGCGGGAAGAGTACTATTACCGGCGGTTGGCCGCTCGGCAGTTCATTCTCCTGCCACCCTTGCGCTAGTCCTGACACAAAGTCGTCTTTCGCGGCCCTGAGGGCGGCGTTACGTTGGTGTCAGCCGTAGCGACATAGACCGAGGAAGAATCCGCATTGCGAAATCCCGCCACGTTGGAAGCGCCCGAAGTGCTCACCGCCTCCGCCAAGGTGGACGTTCGTGACAACGCGACCGCCCTGGCCCTCTGCGGCAGCCAGAACGAAAACCTCAAGTTGATGGAGCGGCGCCTCGGGGTCCGGGTGGGACAACGCGGCACCGAGTTCCACCTCTCCGGTCCGTCCGACGCCGTGGCCTTCTCCGTCCGTCTCCTGGAGAACCTGGAGGAGATGATCCGCGCCGGCCGCCCCGTCTACCGCGAGGACGTGGAGCAGGGCATCAAGGTGCTCGGCCGCGGCGCGGAGTCCCTGCAGGAGGTCATGCTGGGCCCGGTGCTGAAGAGCTCCGGCAACCGGCAGATCGCCCCCAAGAGCATCAACCAGAAGCGCTACGTGGACGCCATCCGCTCCCACGACATCGTCTTCGGCGTCGGTCCCGCCGGCACGGGCAAGACGTACCTCGCCATGGCCATGGCGGTCGCCTTCCTCCAGGAGCGCAAGGTCAAGCGCATCATCCTCGCGCGTCCCGCCGTGGAGGCGGGGGAGAAGCTGGGCTTCCTGCCGGGCGACCTGCAGGAGAAGGTGAACCCCTACCTGCGGCCGCTCTACGACGCGCTGCACGACATGATGGCGGCCGAGCGCGCCGCGCAGCTGCTGGAGCAGGGCGTGGTGGAAGTGGCCCCGCTGGCCTTCATGCGTGGCCGCACGCTCAACGACGCGTTCGTCATCCTGGACGAAGCCCAGAACACCACCGTGGAGCAGATGAAGATGTTCCTCACGCGCCTGGGCTACAACAGCAAGGCCGTCATCACCGGTGACGTGACGCAGGTGGACCTGCCCACGGGGAAGATGTCCGGGTTGAATCACGCCCGCGCGGTGCTGAAGAACATCGACGGCATCCACTTCGCGGAGTTCTCCGATGTGGACGTGGTCCGCCACCCGCTGGTCCAGGAGGTCATCCGCGCCTACGACCGGGCGGACCTCGCCCAGCGCGAAGCCCAGGCGGCGCGGGGAGCAGCCACTGCTGCCGCCCCGGCCCCCACCGCGACGGCGGCAACCGAGCCCGTTGCCGTCGAGTAACGGCGACAGAACCTACCTGCGCCCACCCGCGCATACCCTGCCGGGCGGGCGTACCCCATCCCACCCTTGCGAATATTCCCAGGCGCTGCGTCCTTGAAGGATCCGCGACGCCTTATCTAGGGTGAGGACCCCCATGGCCGAATCGGAAACGCAGCCCCCTGGGCGCAGTCCACTGGACGCGCTCGCCGAACGCCTCGGACTGGAAAACGGCGTCTGGGGGCGGCGCGCCATCCAGGTCCTTCTCCTGCTGGCCGTCTCCATTGGCGCGGGCTTCGTCATCTCGCCGGGCCTCTACAGCCAGCAGATTCCGGCGCTGGCGGAGGAGCACCTCGGCAAGCCGTTCCGGGCCAGCTCGCCCGCGGGCTTCAAGGCCGCGCGGGACTACGAGGTCGTCCACCGCGCCATGACGCAGCAGCGGCGCCAGGACGCGCGCGCGGCCGTCAAACCCGTGTACGACTTGAACCCCGCCGTCCTGGGGCAGCTGCGGGCGACGGTGAGCTCCGCCTTCTCGTCCATGCGCCTGCATCTGGACGAGCTCGCGGAGGCGCAGACCGAAGCGGAGCCCGAGGATCGCGAGGCGCCCCGCCGGCGCAAGCCCGCGGCGTCCCCGGAGATGGTGGAGCTGGAGCGCGGCACCCGCGAGAAGATGCGGGCGGAGCTCCAGGAGCGCTTCTTCGGCAAGCGCGACGCCGTGCTGGAGGCCGAGGACTTCCAGGCGCTCTACGCCACCCGCTTCTCACAGGAGGCGGAGACGGCCACGCTGCTGGTGCTGGAGCGGGCGTATCGCTCCGAGCGCGGCGCGGTCCATGTGGCCGGCTCCCGGGAGGAGCTGGCGCGGGAGGCGCATCAGGGACTCACCGTCCGCGACGTGGTGAACAAGGCCGAGGAGTCCCTGTCCGGGGGCTCCACCCAGGTGGTGGACGTCCCCGAGGCGCACCAGGAGATGGAGCGCTTCGCCTCGGTGCCCGGCAACCTGATGCCGGACGCGCCGGGCGTCCAGCGCCGCGCCATCCTCCGGCTGGCCCAGCGGCTGGTGCGGCCGAACCTCACCATCAACATCGCGGAGTCGGACGCGCGCCGGACCCAGGCGGCCCAGGCGGTGAAGGACGCCGTCATCTCCATCAAGAAGGGCCAGCGCGTCATCGGCGACGGGGAGCTCGTCAATGAGTCGCACCTGGTCATCCTGCGCGGCATGCGCGCGGAGACGGACCGGCTGGACCTGGTCCAACTCCAGGCGGGCGGCACTGGCCTGGTGGGCCTGCTCATCGTGTCGTTCTACTTCTTCTGCAGCGCCGCCTTCCGGCGCTTCCGGCCCACGCGCAAGGACGGCGTGCTGTTGGGCCTGCTGCTCCTGGGCCTGCTGGGTCTGCTGCAAGTCTGGGTGTCCATCGCGGACGCGGTGCAGGACCGCTACACCGCGCTGCCCATCGAGGCCTTCTATTACGCCTTCCCCGTGGCGGCCGGCGCCATGCTGGTGCGCTTCATCCTCACGCAGGAGCTGGCGCTCTTCTTCGCGCTCGTCTTCTCCTGTCTCACCGGCGTGATGCTGGGCAACTCGCTGGCCTTCGGCGTCTTCACGCTGTTGGGCTCGCTGGTGGCGGCCGACCGCATCGTGAAGGCGAAGGACCGCGTGGGCATCTTCCGCGCGGGTCTGGTGACGGGCGCGGTGAACCTGGTGGCGGTGCTCTTCCTCTTCCTCGTGGAAGGCAAGGGCCTGTCGGCCGACACCCTCCTCACCGCGCTGAGCGCCTTCGTGGGCTCCTCGCTGGCGGTGCCGGTGATGGTGATGGCGCTCACGCCGCTCATCGAGGCCACCTTCGGCTACGCGTCGGACATCAAGCTGCTGGAGCTGGCCAACCTGAACCACCCGGCGCTCAAGGAGCTCATCGTCCAGGCGCCCGGCACGTACCACCACTCCATCATCATCGGCTCGCTGGTGGAGAACGCGGCGGAGACGATTGGGGCCAACCCGCTGCTGGCGCGCTCGTGTGCGTACTACCACGACATCGGCAAGGGCCGGAATCCGCTCTACTTCGGGGAGAACCAGAAGGGTGAGAACCGCCATGACGCGCTCGCGCCGGCGATGAGCGCGGTCATCATCAAGCGCCACGTGACGGAGGGCCTGGAGATGGCCCGTCAGTACCGGCTGCCCAAGCTGGTGGCGGACGCGATTCCGCAGCACCACGGCACGCGCACGGTGGGTTACTTCTACCACAAGGCCTTGAAGGAGCAGGAGGGCAAGGAAGGCGCTCCGCCCATCGACGAGAGCATCTACCGCTACCCGGGCCCGAAGCCCCAGTTCCGCGAGGCGGCGCTGGTGATGATCGCCGACGCGGTGGAGGCCTCCACGCGCTCCATGACGGACCCCACCACGCCCAAGCTCCACGCGCAGGTGCAGAAGATCATCAACCTCATCTTCTCCGAGGGTCAGCTCGACGAGTGTGACCTGACGTTGAAGGACCTCAACCTCATTTCTCAGTCCTTCCTGCACACGCTCGAGGGCATCTACCACACGCGTCCGGCCTATCCGGCGGGCGCCGTGGGTGGAGGCAAGGCGCCTCCGTTGGTGGTGGCGGGCGCGGTGCCTCGGCCCGTGGAAGGCAGCAAGGACAAGGCGCGGACCGCGGGGGGGGCATGAGCGGAGCACGAAGGGGCAATGGCGTGAGATTGCGCAAGGGGAAGCTGATTCCCCGTGACGACGGCAAGCGCATCGAGGAGTTCGTGGGCGCGGCCACCACCCACACGGACGCGGCGTCCGTCGCGCGGATGCTGGCCCCCCCGGGCTGGTCCGAACCGGCGCAGCGCCCCGAGTTCGACGAGGTCGTCATCGTCCTCACGGGCGAGCTGACCGTCGTCGTGGAGGGCCGCCGCGAGCGCATCCCCGCGGGCGAGGTCGGACTGGTGCCGCGCGGCAAGCGGGTGGTGTACCGCAACGACGGACAGGGCGCGTGTGACTACTGGTCGGTGTGCGCGCCCGCGTTCCGCCCGGAGCTGGCGCACATGGAGGCGCCCAAGCCCCGCGTCCAGGAGAACCACGTCGTCATCCAGGTGGCCCATGGCCAGGGGCGCGACTTCGCGCGCCTGCTGACGACCTGGGCCAAGGACTACCTGATGCAGCTCGAGCTGTCCGGCGTGGAGCTGTCCCTGTCCCTGGTGGACGACCGGGCCATCCGTCGGCTCAACCGCACCTGGCGCCAGAAGGACAAGGCGACGGACGTGCTGAGCTT
The DNA here is from genome assembly GCF_013372605.1 of Myxococcus sp. AM009. NCBI lineage: Bacteria > Pseudomonadati > Myxococcota > Myxococcia > Myxococcales > Myxococcaceae > Myxococcus > Myxococcus sp. AM009. The sequence continues at coordinate 40,825 of NZ_JABXEP010000023.1, read as the reverse complement.
CCCCGCGGGCGACCTGCCCAAGGGCACGCCGGGACCGCGCCCGCTGGGGGACGTGGTCATCTCCCTGGACACGGCGAAGCGGCAGGCCAAGGAGTACGGCCGCACGCTGGAGTCGGAGCTGGCGCGCTACCTGGCGCACGGCCTGCTCCACCTGCTGGGGCACGACCACGAGCGCCCCCGGGACGCCAAGCGCATGGCGGCCCTGGAGGAGCAACTCCTGGGCGAGCGGGGCATGGTGGCGGACTCGCTCCAGGTGGATGCCAGGGCCCGCCGCGCCCGCAGCCTCATGTAGGCCCTCCGCTGGCTCCCCGCTGGACAATCCGGCATCCACCCCGTTGAGCCGGGCGGCGTGCGTGATAGGTAGGCGGCCTCCCGCGTGTTGGACCCAGCCATGCTCCGCCCATCCCTCATCGCCTCCTGCCTGCTCGGCCTGCTGCTCCTGGCGGCGCCCGCGCGCGCGGCCACCTTGCCGCCGTGGGGCACGGGAGAGAGCCAGGGCGAGGACCTGGCCATCCTCCTGGTGACGTTCAGTCCCGGGGATGACGTGCCCTCCTGGTGGGGCCACGGCTCGCTGGTGGTGGAGGACCGGCGGCGGCGGATGTCGCGCCTCTACAACTACGGCATGTTCTCCTTCGACGAGGCCATGCTCGCGCGCTTCGCCATGGGCCGGCTGGAGTTCTGGGTGGGCCAGTCGTCGGTGGGCGGCACCTTCCGCCACTACCAGGCCGAGGACCGCGACGTCCGCGTGCAGGAGCTCAACCTCACGCCCGAGCAGCGCGTCGTCGTGGCGAAGCGGCTGGCGGACAACGTGCTGCCGGAGAACCGCGAGTACCTGTACCACCACTACAATGACAACTGCGTCACGCGGCTGCGGGACATGATTGACGTGGCCACGGGCGGCCAGCTCCGCGAGGCGGACCGGGCACCCGGGCGGATGACGCTGCGCGAGCACACCCGGCGCTACACCGCGGTGAACGCGCCCATGAGCGTGCTGCTCGACTTCATGATGAACGACGAGATCGACCGTCCCATCACGAAGTGGGAGGAGGCCTTCCTCCCGGACGAGCTGGAAGCGCAAGTCGCGGCGCTCCAGGTGAAGGGCGCGGACGGGCAGCGTGGGTCGCTCGCGGCGAAGAGCTGGAACCACTACGAATCCTCCAAGCGTCGGCGTCCGCCAGCGGAGCCTCCTCCGTGGGGGCCGTGGCTTCTCGCGCTGGGCCTGGGCCTGGGCGGCCTGGCGGTGGGCCTGGCGGTGTGGGAGCGCCAGCGGGGCAGCCGCGTGGCCCGCCTGCTGCTCGGGCTGGAGAACGCCGTGGTGGGGCTGGCGCTCGGGTTGCCGGGCACCGCGCTGTTCATCATGGGGCTGGTGACGGACCACACGGTGACGTTCCGTAACGAGAACCTCTTCCTGGCCAACCCGCTGACGCTGCTGGCGCTGCCCTTCGGCGTGGCCCTGACGTGGGGCAGCAAGAAGGCCCGCGCGCGCCTGTTCAAGGTGTGGACGCTGCTTGCGGCGCTGGGGGTGCTGGGCGTGGTGCTCAAGGTGTTGCCGCCCTTCGACCAGGACAACTGGCGGCTCATCGCGCTCATCCTGCCCATCTCCCTGGGCATGGCGGGCGCATTCGGTCTGGACCGGGTGCTGGCGCGCCTCCCCGGGGCGGACCGCGCGTCAGCCGGACGGCGGGATACCGTCGCATCGCTGAAGACTCCCTAGAGGACACGGAAAGAAGCCATGGCGAACGATTCGATGGAGAAGATCAACGGCCTGAGGGAGCGCGTGTTGGCGCTCCGGGGGCATCTTTGACCTCGACCGCAAGCGGTCCCGCATCGCGCTGATTGAACGCGACTCCACGCGGCCCACCTTCTGGGACGACAACACCAAGGCGCAGGCGCTCCTGAAGGAGAAGTCCACGCTGGAGGCCAGCGTCGGCGCCTACGACAAGGTGATGCGTGGCCTGGATGACGCGCAGGCGCTCTTCGAGCTGGCCGCCGAGGCCAATGACGAGGCCACCACCCAGGAGGCGGAAGGCTCCCTCACGGGCCTGGAGGGCGACGTCGCCAGGCTGGAGCTGGCGCGCATGCTGTCCGGCGAGCAGGACCGCAGCAGCTGCTTCATGGACATCAACGCCGGCGCCGGTGGCACGGACTCCATGGATTGGGCGGCCATGCTGCTGCGCATGTACACCCGCTACGGCGAGCACAAGGGCTGGAAGGTCGAAATCAACGACGAGGTGCCGGGGGAAGAGGCGGGCTTCAAGAACGTCTCCCTGCGCATCGAAGGTGACTTCGCCTACGGCTACCTGAAGGCAGAGGTGGGCGTGCACCGGCTGGTGCGGATCTCGCCCTTCGACGCCAACGCACGCCGGCAGACGGCCTTCGCGTCGGTGGACGTCTATCCGGAGGTGGATGACACCATTCAAATCGACATCCCGGAGAAGGACATCGATTTGAAGTTCATCCGCGGCGGCGGCGCGGGCGGCCAGAAGGTGAACAAGACGTCGTCCACCGCGCAGCTGCGCCACCTGCCCACCGGCATCATCATCACCTGCCAGACGGAGCGCTCGCAGTCGGCCAACAAGGACATGGCCTTCAAGATCCTGCGAGGCCGCCTGTACGAGCTGGAGATGAAGAAGCGCGACGCCGCGCGTGACGCCGCCGAGGCGCAGAAGAAGGACATCTCTTTCGGCTCGCAGATCCGCTCCTACGTGCTGGCGCCGTACCGCATGGTCAAGGACCTGCGCACCGGCATCGAGACGGGCAACGTGGACGCCGTGCTGGATGGGGACCTGGAGGAGTTCGTCACCGCCCAGCTGCTGGGCGTGAAGAACCCCAACCGCAGCGCGGGCGCGGACTGAGCAGGCGCCGCGCCTCACTGTTTCCTCGCCTTCGCCCGGAACCTTTTCCGCGGCCCTGCTGTCGGAGGGCCGCGGGGCAGGGGACGAAGGTAGGCTTCAGGGACGGTGGCACCTCCTGTGGAGGGGCTGTCGCGGGAGGACACGGGTGTCATCGGGCGGCGTGCTCGAAATCGGACAGGAAGAGGCCGCCGCCGCGGTCGCGTCCGAGTCGCGCCGTCAGGACGCCGCGCTGCTGGCCCGGCTGCGCCGAGGGGAGCCGGACGCCTTCGAGCTGCTGGTGCGCACGCACCAGGACCGGCTCTACGACTTCTGCGTCCGCATGGTGGGAGACCGTGAGGAAGCCCACGACCTGGTGCAGGAGATCTTCGTCAGCGTGCACCAGAACGTCCGCCGGTTCCGCGAGGACTCGAAGCTGTCCACCTGGCTGTTCCGCATCACCCGCAACCACTGCATCAACCGGCTCAAGTACCTGAAGCGCCGGGGCCGGGGCCGCTCCGAAGTGTTCGACGAGGCCGCGGCCCTGCGCTCCGAAGGCGGGGGCACGGCGCCTGGCCCGGACGCGGCCCTGGAGTCCGCGCGTGAGCGCGCCCGGGTGCAGTGGGCCATCTCCCAGCTGGAGCCGGACGCGCGCATGCTGGTGGCGCTGCGCGACATCGAAGGCCTCAGCTACGACGAAATCATCGACATCACCGAGCTACCGGAGGGAACGGTGAAGAGCCGGCTCCACCGGGCCCGGGAAAAACTGGCGGACCTCCTGGGGCGGCTTGAGCCATGAACGGCATTCATCGCAGACTGCGGGACGTGGAACCGCGGATGAACCATCGCGAGGCGAGGGCGCTGTTCCTCGCGCTCGCCGACGACGAGCTCCCCGCCCCCAAGGCGCAGGAGGTTCGCACCCACCTGGACGGCTGCGACGACTGCCGCCAGGGCTGGCAGCGCTATGCCAGCACGGTGCAGCGGCTCCATCACGTGGCGCGTGAGAAGGCCCCGCCCGCGCTCGCCTCCCTGGTGATGAGCCGTGTGCGCCGCAAGCGCCGCTTCGGTCTGCGGGGCCTGCACACCGCGCACATGAACCACCGCCTCCCGGTGGAGGTCCTCATCCCGCTGCTGCTGGCGGCCGCCGTGGCCGCCTTCCTGGCGCTGATCGCTCCCTGAGCGGCCTTCCGCTGTGTTGCGTTGCTTCCCGGGGGAGCCTTGGCTACGGTGCCGCGCCTTTGGGAAAGCGCGTCATGGCCGAGACCGAGAACAAGAGCGAGAAGAGCGTGGGCGAGGGCGACCTCGGGACGAAGGAACAGGAAATCTACGACCAGCGGCTGGAGAAGGCCGAGAAGTGGCGCGAGGCCGGCTTCAATCCGTACGGCAACGGCTACCGTCCCCAGCATCAGGCCGCCGAAATCCACGCGAAGCACGCCGCTCAGTCCGCCGAGGAAATCGAGCAGGCCGCTCCTGCGCCCTATGACGTCGCCGGCCGCGTCGTGGCCATGCGCTCCTTCGGCAAGGCCGCCTTCATCAAGCTGAGAGACGGCTCGGGCGAAATCCAGGTCCACATGAAGAAGGACGCCTTGGGGGACGCCTATGAGACCTTCAAGCTCTGTGACCTGGGCGACTTCCTGGCCGCCACCGGCCCGGTGTTCCGTTCGAAGACGGGTGAGCTGACGCTGTCCGCCACGAAGTTCACGCCGCTCACCAAGTCCCTGCGGCCCCTGCCGGAGAAGTGGCACGGCCTGACGGACGTGGAGATTCGCTACCGTCAGCGGTACCTGGACCTCGTGTCCAACCCGGACGTGAAGCAGACCTTCCTCCGGCGCAACAAGCTCATCCGCTTCATCCGCGACTTCCTCGACACGCGTGACTTCGTCGAGGTCGAAACGCCGATGATGCACCCGCTCGTGTCCGGCGCGGCGGCGCGGCCCTTCACCACGCACCACAACGCGCTCGACATCGACCTGTACATGCGCATCGCCCCGGAGCTGTATCTCAAGCGCCTGGTGGTGGGCGGCCTGGAGCGCGTCTACGAGGTCAACCGCAACTTCCGCAACGAAGGCATCAGCACCCGGCACAACCCCGAGTTCACGATGCTGGAGTTCTATCAGGCGTACGCCACGTACGAGGACCTGATGGACCTCTCCGAGGAGATGATTTCGGAGGCCGCCAAGGCCGTCACCGGCGACACGAAGGTGAAGTACGGCGAGCACGTGCTCGACTTCGGCAAGGGCTGGAAGCGCATCTCCATGACGGAGGCCATCCGCGAGGTGGTGAGCGGCCTGTCAGACAAGGACATGGCGGACGCGGACCGGCTGCGCCACGAGCTGCTCAAGACGCGCCACTCGGAGGCCGAGCGGCGGGCCATTGACACCATGCACCACGGTGAGCTGGTGGGCGCGCTCTTCGAGCACCACGTCGAACACACGCTCATCCACCCCACCTTCATCACCCATTTCCCCACCGCCGTCTCGCCGCTGGCCCGGCGCAATGACGCGAACCCCGACGTGACGGACCGCTTCGAGCTGTACGTGGCGGGCCGCGAAATCGCGAACGCGTTCTCCGAGCTGAACGACCCGCTGGACCAGAAGGGCCGCTTCCAGGCCCAGCTGGACGCGAAGCAGCGGGGCCAGCAGGAGACCATGGACTACGACGAGGACTACATCCGGGCCCTCGAGCACGGCATGCCGCCCACCGCCGGTGAAGGCATCGGGATTGATCGGCTCGCCATGCTGTTCACGGATTCGCAGAGCATCCGAGACGTCATCCTGTTTCCCCTCCTCAAGCCACTGGCGAAGTAGCCAGGAGGCCGCGTGCACTCCGCCGAACGGCAGACCGTCCATCGCTGGACCTTCATCTGGATTGGGGCGCTGGTCGCCCTGGTGGGCTTCAGCCTGCTCGGGGTGGCGCTCACGTCCTCTCAGGCCTGGCTGGAGACCAGCCCCTCCCTGGGGCTGTCCCTGCTGGGGTGGGGCGGCCTGGTCCAGGTCCTCAACGCGCTGCTGCTCGTGTCCGAGCAGCCCGTCGCGCGGGTTCCCAACACGGGCCTCCTCGTCGCGGGCTCCGTCGTCTGGCTGGCGGGGTGGGCGCTCATCGCCGCCGGCATCCGCCGCGCGCCGGAGCCCACCGAAGGGCCCAGCCCGGCCGCGGGCGCCACGCTGTACCCGCGCCTGGCGCGCTACCGGGACTTCTACTGGAGCACCCTGGGCGCCTACGGCGGCGGCATGCTGCTGGCGGAGGTGGTCCTCATCCTCCTGCAGACGGTGCTGTCCAGCGGCGTGTCCGCCACGGAGCTGGGCGCGGCGGGGAAGGGCGCCAGCAGCGGCCTGTCGTTGCCGCCCACCGGCGCCTTCGCCATCGCGCTGCTCGCGGGCGGCATGGTGGCCTTCATCTCCGGCTTCATCGGCGCGTCGCGGGCGCAGCGGCTGTCGCTGCCCGAGGCCACCATCGGCGTGCTGTACCTGGGCCTGCCCATCCCCATCGTCCTCACGTTGATGGAGCGGCTGCCCGGGCTGCAGCTCGCGCTGGGCTACCGGCTGCGCGAGGTGACGTACGTCGCGGGGCTGATTGGCCGCCCGGAGCTGGGGTACTGGCTCGTCTTCACCTTCCTGGTGCTGGCGCTGGTGCTGGGCATCAACACCGGCTTCATCGCCGCCGGCAGCGGCCGGGTGGACCTGAAGCTGGGGTTCGAGCTCTTCGTCGCGCGCCGGCACGTGGCGGTGTTCCGGCCGTCGCTGCTGCTGGGGACGCTGGCGGTGCTGATGTTCGGCATCATCCCCCCGCTGCTCATCTACTTCATCATCCGCTCCGCCGAAGCGGCCGTGGAGCGCACCCGCATCCGCGCGCTGGGTCTGAAGGACCCGCTGGCGGCGGCCTCCGACCTCAACCGCCTCAAGCTGCGGGAGCAGTCGCCCACCATGATGATGACCGCCCTGTCGGTGGGCGGCGTGGGCGTGGGCGTCATGGCGCTCATCATCGTGTTGTCGGTGATGAGCGGCTTCGAGGCCGACCTGCAGCAGAAGATTCTGGGCACCAACGCGCACGCCGTGGTGTCGAAGTACGCGGGCGACCTGCCCGAGTACGCCAAGGTCATGGAGTCCGTCCGCAAGGTGCCCGGCGTCGTGGGACAGACGCCCTTCATCATCAACCAGGTGATGATTGCCTCCGAGGGCAACGTGGACGGCGTCATCATCAAGGGCATCGACCCGGGCACGGTGGGCGAGGTGACGGACCTGCCCAAGAACATCCTCGGTGGCGGCTCGCTCGACATCCTCTACACGCCGGAGAAGATCGTCCACCGCGGCCTGCCGGACGAGGAGCCCGCGGAGGAGAGCGGGGTGGAGGAGGACGACATCATCCGCCGCTCCGGGACGCCCAAGAAGGCGCCGGTGCTGCCGGGCATCGTCATTGGCCGGGAGCTGGCGGCGTCGCTGCGCGTGGTGGTGGGAGACCGGGTGAACGTCGTCTCCCCGCTGGGCACGGAGCTGAGCCCCTCCGGCCCGATTCCGAAGAGCCGCGCCTTCCGCGTGGCGGCTGTCTTCTATTCGGGCATGTACGAGTACGACTCCAAGTTCGTCTACATCCTGCTCAAGGAGGCTCAGGACTTCTTCGGCGTGAAGGGGGCCACGGGCATCGAACTGAAGGTGGCGGACATCGACGACGCGCGGCGCATCGCCTCGCAGGTGGTGAAGGTGCTGGGGGGCTATCCCTACCGGGCACGTGACTGGGGAGAGATGAACAAGAACCTCTTCTCCGCGCTGCGTCTGGAGAAGCTGGTGATGGGCATCATCCTCTCCATCATCATCATCGTGGCCGCGGGCCTCATCGTCGCCACCGTCATCATGCTGGTGCTGGAGAAGCGGAAGGAGATCTCCGTCCTCAAGGCCCTGGGCGTACCTGATGGTGGCATCGTGAAGATATTCCTCGCGGAGGGCCTGCAGATTGGCGTCGCGGGCGGCTTCCTCGGACTGATTTCCGGCCTGTCCTGGTGCCTCTTCATCGAGAAGGCCGGCATCAAGCTGGACCCGGACGTCTATTACATTCCGGCGGTGCCGGTGCGCATCGAGCCGGTGCAGACCGTGCTGGCCGTGGTCATCGCGGTGCTCGTCACCTACCTCGCCTCCATCTACCCGGCCCTCAAGGCCAGCAGCGTGGAGCCGGTGGAAGGCCTCAAGGCGGAATAGCCATGGCGCTCTTGTCCATCCGCAACGTCTTCAAGAGCTACTTCCTGCACGGCAAGCGCATCGACATCCTTCGGGGCGTGTCGCTGGACATCCAGCGGGGAGAGCTCGTCTCGCTGGTGGGCGCGTCCGGGGCGGGGAAGAGCACCTTCCTGCACGTCCTGGGCACGCTGGATGCCCCGGCCGCCGGCGAGGTGCTGTTCGATGACCGCCCCGTGTTCTCCATGAACGACGCGGAGATCGCCGAGTTCCGGAACCAGACCATCGGCTTCGTCTTCCAGAGCCACTTCCTGCTGCCGGAGTTCACCGCCTTGGAAAACGTCGCCATGCCCGCCCTCATCCGGCGACAGGATCGCACCGGCGCCTACGCCTATGCCCGTGAACTGCTGGAGCGGGTGGGACTGGGACACCGCGTGGACCACCGTCCAGGAGAACTGTCGGGTGGTGAGGCCCAGCGCGTGGCCCTGGCGCGCGCCCTGGTGCTCAAGCCCGCGGTGTTGCTGGCGGACGAGCCCACCGGAAACCTCGACCCGGCGACGGGCGAGGGCATCCACCAGCTCCTGCGGGAGGTCAACCGCGAGCAGGGAATCACCGCAGTGGTCGTCACCCACAACGAGACGCTCGCCCGCTCCATGCCCCGCCGCCTCAGGTTGGCCGGGGGTGAGGTGTCGGAGGCGTGATGTCCTGGCAATTTTGCATTGAGGCCCTCAGGGGCCTTCCCGTAGATTGCCCCGCCTTTTCCTGGCCGGTCTCCCCTTGAGGCACCCCGTTCTGTCGCGCAAGTCACTGCTCCCGCTGCTGGCGGTCGCCATGTGGTCCCTCGTGCCCGGCTCCGTGCTGGCGCAAGAGGATGAGGGCGCCGCCGCGCCTTCAGTCGTGCCCGAGGTCACCGCCCCCGCTGCTCCCGCCGACGTGGCCTCCGAGCCCGCGCTCCCCGATGACGCCCCGGTGTCCCCGGAGGATGCCCGCCGGGTGGTGGAGGTCCGCGTCGAAGGCAACCGGCGCGTCGAGGCCGAAGCCATCCGCCGCGCCCTCCGCACCCGTGTGGGCGACGAGCTGAGCCCCACGCGCACCGCCCAGGACCTCCGGGCGGTGTGGGCGTTGGGCTACTTCCAGGACGTGGAGCTGCTCGTCCAGCGGCTGGCCCGCGGCGTCGCCTACGTGGTGCGCGTGGAGGAGCGCCCCACCGTCCGGCTCGTGCAGCTCGTGGGCAACGAGGAGCTGAACAAGGACGACCTGAAGGAGGAGATTGACGTCAAGCCCGCCACCATCCTGGACATGGAGCTGGTGCGCTCCAGCGTGCAGAAGATCCAGGCGAAGTACGTGGAGAAGGGCTACTTCCTCGCCGAGGTCAGCCACCAGCTCAAGCCCGTCGAGGGCGGCGCCAACGTGGATGTGGTGTTCAACATCAACGAGCGCGCCAAGGTGATGGTGAAGCAGATCACCATCCTGGGGGCGGAGAAGGTGCCCGCCGCGGAGCTGAAGGAGACGATGATTACCCGCGAGGGCGGGTTCCTCTCCTTCTTCACCGGTGAGGGTACCTACCGCGAGGATGCCTTCCAGCGCGACCTGGCCGTCATCCAGATCGCCTACTACGACAAGGGCTTCATCAACGTCCGGGTGGACAAGCCCACCGTCCAGCTCTCCGCGGACAAGCGCTTCATCTTCATCACCCTCCGGGTGACGGAGGGCGAGCCGTACGACATCGGGAAGATCGACTTCTCCGGTGACCTGCTCGACGACGTCACCAAGGGTGAGATGGCGGCGCTGATGAAGTCCGCCACCGGCGGGCGCTTCAACCGCTCGCAGCTGTCGCAGGACATCCTCTCCGTCTCGGACGTCTACTACGACCGCGGCTACGCCTACGCGAACATCAACCCCATCACCAGCGTCAACGCGGACAACCGCACGGTGGACCTGACCTTCGACGTGCAGAAGGGGCCCCAGGTCACCATCGAGCGCATCGACGTGGTGGGCAACAGCAAGACGCGTGACAAGGTCATCCGCCGCGAGCTGCGCGTCTACGAAGGCGAGCTCTACAACGGCACCGGCGTGCGCCGCAGCCGCGAGCGCGTCACCGCGCTGGGCTTCTTCGAGACGGCGGAAATCACCCAGCGTCCCGGCTCGGCGGACGACACCATCATCCTCCAGGTGGAGGTGAAGGAGAAGGCCACCGGTACCTTCCAGGTCGGCCTCGGGTTCTCCAACGTGGAGAACTTCATCTTCACGGCGCAGATCGCCCAGAACAACTTCCTGGGCTGGGGGCAGAGCGTCTCCGCGTCCGCGCAGATCTCCGGCCTGCGCTCCCTGGTGCAGCTGTCCTTCTACGACCCGTACTTCCTGGACACGCGCTACCTGCTGTCGGCCGAGTTCTTCCGCATCCAGGCGGACTACGAGGGCTTCATCCGCAGCTCCACCGGTGGCACGGTGTCCATCGGCTACCAGTTCATCGATGACCTGCTGGGCACCATTGGCTACTCGCGGGAGTGGGTCAACGTGGAGGCGGGGCAGAACCTGGGCGCGGTGCTGCTGGCCAACCAGTTCCTGTCGGGGACGACGAGCGCCGCCCGCCTGTCGCTGTCCTTCGACCGGCGCAACAACCGCCTGTTCCCGTCGGATGGCTTCATCCACTACGGCTCGGTGGAGCTCGCCCCGGACTTCCTGGGCGGCACGTTCCTCTACAACCGGTACACGGCCTACTCGCGGCTGTACTTCCCCATGCCGCTGGGCTTCGTCTTCAAGACGAACGCCACCATTGGCTACATCCAGCAGCTGGACCAGAACAAGCCGCTGCCCATCTCCGAGCTCTACTACGTGGGCGGCATCAACAGCGTCCGCGGCTACTTCCTGCGCAGCATCAGCCCCTCCGTGAAGGTGCCCCGCTCCGGCAGTCCGGACGCGACCGTCACTGATTTCCGGGTGGGCGGCAACAAGCAGCTGACCTTCAACTTCGAGCTGGAGTTCCCCATCTTCGAGAAGGCCGGCCTGCGCGGCGTCATCTTCTACGACGCGGGTAACGCCTTCGCGGCGAACGAGCGCTTCTTCGAGGACCGCCAGGAGCGGCTGCCGCTCGGGCTCTTCCATTCCGCGGGCTTCGGCTTCCGCTGGTTCTCGCCCATTGGCCCCCTGCGCTTCGAGTGGGGTATCCCGCTCAACAGGCGGCCGGAGGACGACAACATCCTGTTCGAGTTCACTATCGGCAACTTCTTCTGATAAGCCCTTGGCCCGTCGTCCGGCGTCCGCTCCCACGGGCGGAGGGAATTGAAGATGCCCGATAGGCGTACGTCGGAGCCTGTACCCTTCTTGAGGAGTTGCTGAACATGTCGCTTCGCACCACCATCGCGGCCACGGCCGCCGCTCTGTCGCTCGCCCTCCCGGTGGCCGCCTCGGCCGCCGAGCTGAAGGTCGCCTACGTGGACCTCCAGAAAGTCATGCTGGAGGTGGATGACGGAAAGGCCGCCAAGTCCCGTCTCCAGAAGTGGCTCAACGACCGCCAGAAGGAAATCGACAAGGAGCAGAACGCGCTCCGCGCCGAGAAGGAGACGCTCGACAAGCAGGCCAGCGCCATGAGCGCGGACATCAAGGCCCAGAAGGAGGCCGAGCTCCAGCGCAAGGTGATGATGCTCGCCCAGAAGTGGGAGAAGAGCCGCGCCGAGGCCGCCAACAAGGAGCAGCAGGAGATGAAGCCGATCATCGACAAGATCGACTCCATCATCAACACCATCGCCGAGCGCGATGACCTGGGCTTCGTCCTCGAGCGCCGCGACTCCGGAATCGTCTACGCCCGCTCCCTGCACGACATCTCCAACGAAGTCATCCGGGCGTACAACAGCTCGAAGAAGACGGCGGCCAAGGACGCCCCGACGAAGAAGTAGCCGTCACTCCCAACTCGTGCAGACCGCTCCCATGCCCCGCCAGCTCGGGGAGCTCGCCGCCCACGTGGGTGGAGAGCTCCTCGGTGATCCCTCACAGCTCATTCACGGACTCAACGGGCTTGAAGAAGCCGGCCCGGGAGACGTGTCTTTCTACGGAAACCCGCGCTACCGGCGCCAGTTCGAGGCCTCCCGTGCCTCGGCGGTGCTGGTGGGCGCCGACGTGCCACCCCGCGAGGGCGTGGCGCTCGTCCGGGTGGCCAACCCCCACCTGGCGTACGCGAAGCTGCTGCGCCTGTTCCACGCGCCCCAGCGCCCCGCCGCGGGCGTGAGGCCCGGCGCCTGGGTCCATCCCGAGGCCACCATCCACCCGGAGGCCGTGCTGCTGCCCGGCGCGTCGGTGGACCGGGGCGGACGGGTGGGCGCGCGCACGGTGCTCTATCCGGGCGCCTACGTGGGCGAACAGGCCGAGGTGGGGGAGGACTGCGTCCTGTACCCCAACGTGACGGTGCGCGAGCGCTGCATCGTGGGCGCGCGCGTCATCCTCCACGCCTCCAGCGTGGTGGGCGCGGACGGGTTCGGCTTCGCCTTCAACCCGGAGGGCGAGGCGGGGCCGGAGCACTTCAAGATTCCCCAGGTCGGCATCGTGCGCATCGAGGACGACGTCGAGGTGGGGGCGTGCACCTGCATCGACCGCGCGACGGTGGGTGAGACGGTGGTGGGGCGCGGCGCGAAGCTCGACAACCTGGTGCAGGTTGCCCACAACGTGCGAGTGGGCCCGCTGTCCCTCATCTGCGCGCAGGCTGGCGTGTCCGGCTCGGCGGAGATTGGGACGGGCGTGGTGCTCGCGGGGCAGGTCGGCGTGGTGGGGCACATCCGCGTGGGAGACCTGGCCAAGGTGGGCGCGCAGTCCGGCGTCGCGCACGACGTGCCGGACGGCCAGGTGGTGAGCGGGAGCCCCGCCGTTCCCCACCGGGAGTGGCTGCGGGCCAGCGCCGCGGCGGGCCAGATGGCGGACCTGCTCAAGGAAGTGCGCGCCCTGCGGCGCCGGGTCGAGACGCTGGAGAAGGAAAAGGGGCCGTGATGGACATCGGAGAGATTCTCAATCTGCTGCCGCACCGGTACCCGTTCCTGCTGGTGGACCGGGTGGTGGAGATTGTCCCGGGCCAGAAGCTGACGGCCTACAAGAACGTCACCATCAACGAGCCCTTCTTCAACGGGCACTTCCCCGGTCACCCGGTGATGCCGGGCGTGCTCATCCTGGAGGCGCTGGCGCAGGCGACGGCCATCCTCGCCTACAAGAGCGAGAACATGGACCCGGCGCGCAAGCTCACGTACCTGATGGGCGTGGACGGCGCGCGCTTCCGCAAGCCGGTGTTGCCGGGGGATCGCCTCCAACTGGACATCGAAGTGGTGCGTCACAAGGGCGCTGTCTGGAAGACGAAGGGCCTGGCGACGGTCGACGGCGCGCGGGTCGCCGAAGGCGAGTTCCTGGCAACCGTCGTGGACAAGGACGCCAACGCGGCACAGAGCGCGGCATCCTGATTCGCGCCCCGCGAGCACGAGGAGACTTCATGGCTCAGGTTCATCCCACCTCGGTGGTCCATCCCAGCGCCCGCCTCCACGACACCGTTGAGGTCGGCCCCTACTCCATCATCGGCCCCCAGGTGACGATTGGTGCGGGCTCCCGCGTGGGGCCCCACGTCGTCATCGAAGGCCGCACGACGCTGGGCGAGCGCAACCGCGTCTTCCAGTTCGCCTCCGTCGGCGCCGACCCGCAGGACCTCAAGTACGCGGGCGAGGACACGGAGCTGGTGCTCGGCGACGACAACCAGATTCGCGAGTTCGTGTCGCTGCACAAGGGCACCGCGGGCGGCGGCGGCGCCACCCGCGTGGGCAGTGGCAACCTCTTCATGGCCAACTGTCACGTCGCGCACGACTGCGTGGTGGGCAATGGCTGCCGCATCGGCAATGGCTCCGCGCTCGCGGGTCACGTGACGATGGAGGACCACGTCATCATCAGCGGCCTGGCGGCGGTGCATCAGTTCACCCGCCTGGGTCAGCACGCCTTCATCTCCGGCGGCGCCATGGTGACCATGGACATCCCGCCGTACGCCACCGCCCAGGGAGACCGGGCGGAGCTGGTGGGCCTCAACACGGTGGGCCTGGAGCGCAGTGGCTTCTCCAAGGAGCAGATTGAGCGGGTGAAGGAAGCGCACCGCATCCTGTTCCGTTCGAAGCTGACGCTCCAGGAGGCCATGGTGCGGCTGCGCGCGGAGCTGGCGGGCCACTCCGAGGTGGACCACCTCATCCAGTTCATCCAGCAGAGCAAGCGCGGCCTCACGCGCTGACACCGTGAGCGACGGAGGAAAGTCGGCGGTGGAGCGGATTGGCCTCATCGCGGGCAACGGCCGGCTGCCCTTTCTCTTCGCGCGCGCTGCGCGGAAGCAGGGCCTGGAAGTCGTGGCCGTGGCGCACCGTGGAGAGACGGACCCGGCGTTGGCCGCGGAGGTGGACCGGCTGACGTGGGTGCGCGTCGGTCAGGTGGACCGCATCCAGAAGGCCTTCCGGGAAGCGGGCGTGAAGCAGGCGGCCATGGCGGGCGGCATCGGCCGCGTGCGGGCGCTGGCGGAGGCGCGGCCGGACCTGGGCGCGGTGCGCATCATCTCCCGGCTGCGCAGCTTCCGGGATGACGCGCTGCTGCGCGCGGTGGCCTCGGACTTCGAGGCGCGCGGCGTCACCATCATCGCCCCCACGGACTTCCTGGGCGAGGTGCTGTGCCCGGAGGGCCACCTGGCTGGGCCCCGGCTGCACCCGGCGCAGGAGAAGGACGTGGCCCTGGGCCGCGAGGTGGCGGTGCTGCTGGGCCAGGCGGACGTGGGACAGACGGTGGTGGTGCACAACGGCCACGTCCTGGCGCTGGAGGCGGTGGAGGGCACGGACGAGGCCATCCGCCGGGGCGGCAGGCTGGGTGGCAGCGGCGGCGCCGTGGTGGTGAAGCGTTGCAAGCCGCAGCAGGACCTCCGCTTCGACCTGCCCGCTGTCGGGCCTCGCACCCTGGACGTCATGCAGGAGGTGGGCGCGCGCGTGCTGGCGCTCGAGGTGGGGCGCACGGTGCTGCTGGACGCCCCGGCCCTCTTCGCGGGCGCCGAGGCCGCGGGCATCACCCTCATCGGCGTGCCCTGAGCCCCGGCGCCCCCCTACGCGGTGGGACTAGAAGCAGCGCGCGCGCGCGGACACGCCGGTCTGCCCCGAGGCGCCGCCCAGGTACCACGAGCCGCCCGCCTGGTAGGTGCGGACGTACTCGCCGCCGCCCTCGAACTTGCCCCGGACGAACGTCAGCGCGCAGGAGCGGTTGCTGGTGCCGCCCATGGCCGTGGCCGAGTTGCCCTGGCTCCAGGTGTACTCCGGGCTGAACGTGTTGCCAGCGCCCAGGTTGATGCAACGCGCGCGCCCTTGCACGCCGCTCTGGCTGGAGTTGCCCGTCATGTACCAGCTCCCGGCCGTCTCATAGACGTGGAGCCACTCACCGGTGCCATGGAACTTGCCCTTGACGCCCGTCAGGTAGCACACGCGGTTGGCGGAGGAGCCCATGTACGTGGGGTAGCTCGACGACTGGCTCCACGTGTACTCGGTCCCCGTGTCCGCCACGTTGATGCAGCCCGCGGCGCCGTTGATGCCGGTCTGCCCCGAGGCGCCGCCCAGGTACCACGAGCTGCCCGTGTGGAAAATCTCGACGCGCTCCCCGCCACCCTCGAAGTTGCCGCCCACGCGCATGAGGTAGCAGGTCCGGTTCGACGTCGTGCCCATGGGCGTGGCGATGTTGCCCTGGCTCCAGGTGTACATGTTGGCCGTGGCCAGCTCCTGACCCTGCGTCGTCAGGTCCTGCGCGGCGGGGGGCTCGGCGGAGACGTCCATCATGTCCTCGGGACCGCAGCCCCACAGGACGGCGGGCATGGACAGGGCAATCAGTGCGTGACGCAGCTTCGACATGGGTGGTTTTCCTGTGGTGTGAGGTGTTGAGACGGCGCGGTGCGTGTGGCGGAGGGCCGCGCACCCGTCCTTGCCGTGTCGCTGCTTGAGCAAGGCGTATGCCGCGGCGTGTGGCCCCGTGGCTCCCTCTGAAGACGTGCTCGACACACCTGAGGTGGCACACCCTCGCGTGGCACGGTGGCACAGGCCACGGTGTGCCACCGTGCCGCGGCTGTATGCGTTTGATAGGCTTTGCCCATGTCACGCCTCGCGCCAACCCTTCCGTCGGAGACGGCCGCGCGGCCGGCCGAGGAAGGGGCCACGGTGGCGGGCCCTCCGTCCGAGCCGCCGGGCACCGCGCCGGCCGCGCCAGGGGCCCGCTACGAGGTGCTGGGGCTGCTGGGCCGAGGCGGCATGGGGGACGTGTACCGCGCGCGGGACAGGACGCTCGGGCGGCCGGTGGCGCTCAAGTTCCTGCGGGGCGCGGACCCGGAGCGGGCCATGCGCTTCCTGCGGGAAGCCCGCGCCCAGGCCCGCATCGACCACCCGAATGTCTGCAAGGTGTTCGATGCGGGGGAGACGGACGGCCAGGCCTTCATCGCCATGCAGCTCGTGGAGGGCGAGCGGATGGACGTCGCCGCGCGGGGCCTGGCGCCCCTGGAGAAGGCGCGGTGGTTGAAGGCCGCGGCGGAGGCGGTGGAGGCGGCCCATGTGCTGGGCGTCATCCACCGGGACCTCAAGCCCTCCAACATCATGGTGCTCCCGGGTGAGGGCGCGCGTCGCGAGCCCGTCATCATGGACTTCGGCCTCGCGTACGAGGCGGGGGAGGGGCACGGCCTCACGTCCACTGGCGCGGTGATGGGCACGCCCGCGTACATGGCGCCGGAGCAGGCCCGTGGGGAGCTGGACGCCATCGGCGCGCGCACGGACGTCTACGGCCTGGGCGCCACGCTCTACGAGCTGCTCGTCGGCGAGCCGCCCTTCACGGGTGCCACGCCGCTGGAGACGTTGAACCGGGTGCTCCACGACGACCCGGTGCCACCCCGCGAGCGCGTGCCGGACCTGGACGCCGACCTGGAGACGGTGTGCCTCAAGTGCCTGAGCAAGGAGCCAGCGCTGCGCTACGCCTCCGCCCGGGCGCTGGCGGAGGACCTGGGCCGCTACCTGGACGGCGCGCCCATCCTCGGACAGCGGCCCCGCCTGACGCACCGGCTGCGGCGCGCCGCGCGCAGGCACCGCGGGGTGGTGTTCGTCTCCGGCGTCTCGCTGGTGGGCATGCTGCTGCTCGCGGGCTTCGGGGCCCGGGCCTGGCTGGCGGAGCGGGACCTCCAGGCGCGCACGGCCTCGCGCGTCCGGCTGGCCGAGCAGTTGGGCCAGCAGGTGCAGGAAATCGAGGCCTTCGTGCGCGCCTTCCAGGGCCTGCCCCTGCACGACACGCGGCCCGAGCAGCAGCGCGTCCGGGCGCGAATGGCGCGCATGGGCGCCTTGCGACCTGGCCTGGACGGCCTGGGGGAGGGGCTGGTGCGGCAGGCGCTGGGAAGGGGCCACCTGGCGATGCGCGAGTTCGAGCAGGCGCACCGGGAGCTGACGCGGGCGCGCGAGCTGGGCGTCGACTCGCCGGGGCTCCACTACGCCTTGGGGAGGGTGCTGGGGGAGCAGTACCGCCTGGCCGTGGAGGACGCGCGGCGCAGCGGCGGCGCGGCGTGGGTGGCCGCGCGGCGGCGGCAACTGGAGGCGCGCTACCTGGCGCCCGCGCTCGACTCCCTGGAGCGCAGCGGCGGCGTGGAGCTGGAGTCTCCGCGGTACCTCGAAGGGCTCATCGCGCTGTACCGCAAGGACTACGACGGCGCGGAGCGGGCCGCGCGCGACGCCGTGGCGCAGGCGTCGTGGATGCCGGAGGTGCGGATGCTCGCCGGGGACGTGGCGCTCGCGCGGGCAATGGCCTTGCTGGAGCAGGGGGACTACGCGGGCGCGCGGACCGGGCTCATGGAGGCGGAGTCCCGCTACCAGCGGACCGTGGAGCTGGCGCGCAGCGACGCCTGGGCCCACGAGGCGCTCGCGGAGGTGTGGCTGCAACTGTCGGAGCTGGACAAGCGGGAGGGGCGCTCACGCAAGGCCGCGCTGGACCAGGCGGAGGCCGCCGCGGACCGGAGCCTCGTGGCCGACCCGGACCGGGCCTCCGGCCACACGAAGAAGGCCCAGGTGCTGATGAACCAGTACCGCGCGGTGACCTTCCAGGGGGCGCCGGACGCGCGCGGCGCGGAGGCCCTGCTCGAGGCCTGGACGGACGCGGCCTCGCGGGCTGGGACGTTGGAGCCGCGCAACGTGCTCGCGCACGACTCGCTGGGGTACAGCTACTTCATGCGCGGTCTGCGCCAGGCGCGCGCGGGCGAGGCGCCCGAGGCGTCCTGGGCACGGGCCATTCAATGGCTGGAGCGGGCGATTGAGCTGGAGCCGCACTACCCCTGGGCGCTCAACGACCTGGGGCTCGTGCACCGCTGGCGGGGCAACTATCAGCGGGAGCACGGGCAGGACCCGCTTCCGGCCTACGCCGAAGCGGAGCGCGCCTTCCAGCGGGCCGTCCAGGGGGACCCGAAGTACCTGTTCGCCCACTCCAACCTCGCGGAGCTGTACGCCGCCCGGGCGGCCCTCCTGCTCTCCCGTGGGCGCGACCCGGAGGCCGACGTGCACGCGGCGCTGGAGGCCAGCGCGCAGGCGCTGAGCCTCGACGAGCGCTTCCACTCCGCCCACGACCATGCCGCCGCCGCGGAGTTGACGCGCGCGCGCTACTTGCTGGAGACCGGCGGCGACCCGCGTCCGGCCCTGGCGCGCGCGCTCCAGGCGACGGAGCGCTCCCGAGGCGTCAACGCCCGCTCCGACCGCGCCTGGCTCCATGCGGCCGGCGCGCACCTGCTCGAAGCGCTCCAGGCCTTGCGCGGAGCGGGCGACGCGAGCGCGGCGCTCGCCAGCGGGCAGCGCGCGCTGGCGGAGGCGTACCGGCTGAGCCCCACCTGCGCGGACTGCCGGAGCCTGGGGGCGGAGCTGGCGCTGGCGGCGGCGGAGCAGGCGCGGCGCGACGGGCGCTCCAGTGCCGCGCTGCTGCGCAAGGCCCTCACCGAGGCCCGGCGGGCCGTGTCGCTCTACCCCTACTACGACAGCCACCTCACACTTGCCCGGTCGGCCTGGCGGCTGGCGCGGGACACCGGCGCTCCGTCCGCCCTCGTGGAGGAGGGGCTGGCGCAGGTGGACCTCGCGCTGAAGCTGGACCCCGGGCTGCCGGAGGCCCACGCCGTGCGAGGCGCGCTGTTGCTGCTGCGTGCCCGGCGCCAGCGGCCGGCGGTAGGGTGGGAAGCGTCCCTCCATGAGGCTGACGCGGCGTGGCGCCGCGCCACGGCCCAGGTGCCCTGGCTGAGCCGCTACGTGGTCCCCCTGGACGGCGCGGAGCAAGCCGCCCTTCGCGCCGCCGGGGCTCCAGACTCAGGGCTTTGAGGGCTGCTCCACGCCTGTCGCGAACCGCGCCTGGGAGCTCCATGTGGGGGACGGCCCGCAGGCAGGCAGCGTGAGGCCATTCTGGATGGGCACCCTGCCGCGACGGTTCGCTAGGTTGAGGCACTCCGCGCCCCGGGGGCTCCACAGGGCCTCCAGGTATCCGAGGTCCTGGAGCTTGTTGTTGCTGCCGCGCCCGAACCCGTGGGCGTCGCGCCGGAGAATCTCCGTGCCGTTGACGGTGTACGTGCTCAGGTCGCCCTGGCCCACGAAGTAGGCGGCGCGCTTGGCCTGGAGGCAGGCGCCGTAGACGAACTCGCGGTCCGCGTCGGGCTGGTGCGTCTCGGGAGTCCACGGCTGGTAGCCCCAGTCCATGCATGCGCCAATCGCGCCTGTCTCACAGGCCACGGTGAGGGTTTCGTCGTGGGGCCGCACCGCGGCGTTCAGGCCGTCGACCTGGCGCTGCGGGAGGAGGACGGACGCGACGTTCTGGTCCCCTGGCGACTGGCACTGCCGCAGCCAGACGGTGCTGGGCGCGGGCCGGTAGCGCACGACGAGGCGGTTGCCGGACACGGGTTCGAGCGACAGCTCGTAGGCGAGGCCCTCCATGACGCCGTCCAGGCGCACCGGGAGCTTGAACCCGAACACCAGCCGCGACACCGACTCGCCCCGCAGCTTCTTGGCTTCGTCCCCCTTGCGGACGGCGAGGAAGAAGTCGCTGACGTTGCCGTGAATGGCCTCCAGGGTCGGGTGCTCCCCATCATCGGGCTTGCCCGAGTTCCGGAGGTGCAGGGGGAGCTGAAGCGTCTGGTCTCTCTGGTACATGGAGCGCACGTGCAGCGCCACGCCCTTGGGGGTATTGACGAAGCCCTCCAGGCACGCCACCGGCGTCTTCTCATGGAAGAAGCAGTAGCTGTGTCCCTCGGTGACGTAGATGCCCAGGCCGTTCGGGTCGGGGTCGCACTGGCCCGTCGGACAGCTCCCGCCGCCGGACGGGGAATCAGGGCGGGCGCCGACGGGGGGCTTGGCACCGGCGATGGGGAGGGTGCAGCCCGCGGCGACGGCCAGCAGCAGCGGGCCCATGAGCCAGGTGGGGAAGGTGTTGAGCACAGGTGTCTCCTCGAAGTGACGGCGGGTGCCGTGGTCTGGCCCCGCGTCATAGCCAGGGTCATGCCATCGGAGGTCCGGTCCTGTACACGAGGCGCCACGGCGCAGCGCCGCGGAGCTGGGGCCCGGGTGGCACAGCCCGCTGGCACGGTGCCGTGTGCCAGTGACACACGCGTAGGATGGAGGCACATGGAACACGACCGGTCGACCTTGCAGCAGAGCGACGCCAGGGGGCGAGGGGTGGACTCCGGCGAGGCCCCGGTGCCGGGCCTGCTTCGCGTCCTGTGCGCGGGGAGCGCGATGGCGGTGGCCCTGCCGCTGGACGGCGCGCTGTTGCTGGGACGGGGCGCCGCTTCGTTGGGGACGGACCAGGACCCGCGGATGTCTCGCAGCCACGCCCAGGTCCGGTACGACGGCCGCCGCTTCTGGGTCACCGACCAGGGCAGTCAGAATGGCACGTTCGTGGATGGGGCACCCCTGGTGGCCGGCACGCCCCGCGAGGCCCAGCGCGTCATCCGCATGGGGGACTCGCTCTTCCTTCCCTGCGCGGACGTGGGGCCGGTGGCCCGGCGCGGCGTCGTCATGACGCGCGACTTCGTGCGAGGGCCCGCGATGCAGCGGCTGCTGGACCAGGTCGCGCGCACGGCGGAGCACGGCTTCACGTTGCACATCCACGGGGAGAGCGGCACCGGCAAGGAAGGCGTGGCCCGCGCGTTCCATGAGCGCGGCCCGCGCGCGTCGGGCCCCTTCGTGGCCGTCAACTGCGCGGCCATTCCGCAGGGGCTCGCCGAACGGCTCCTCTTCGGCGCGCGGCGCGGCGCCTTCTCCGGCGCGGACGACGCGGAGGGCTACCTCCAGGCCGCGGACGGCGGGACGTTGTTCCTGGACGAGGTGGCTGAGCTGGACCTGGCAGTGCAGGCCAAGCTGCTGCGCGCGCTGGAGACGCGCGAGGTCCTCCCCCTGGGGGGCTCCAAGCCGCGAAAGGTGGACGTTCGGGTGTGCTCCGCCGGAAACAAGGACCTGCGCGCGCAGGTGGCCAGCGGCCGGATGCGCGAGGACCTCTACTTCCGCCTGGGCAGGCCGGAGGCTGGCTTGCCGCCCCTGCGCCGCCGCCCCGAGGAGGTGGCCTTCCTGGTGGAGCGCTTCCTCGAGGAGCTTGGGGCGCGCCTGCCCGTGCACGTGGGCTTCCACGAAGCCTGCCTGTTGCGGGCCTGGCCGGGCAACGTGCGCGAGCTCCGCGTGGAGGTGCGCAGCGCCGCCCAGGAGGCGCTGCTTCACGAGGCGCCGCGCCTCGAGGCAAGACACCTGAGTCCCACCGCCGGCGCGGTGTTCGGCCCGCCGCTCGCG
The DNA here is from genome assembly GCF_013372605.1 of Myxococcus sp. AM009. Taxonomy (NCBI): domain Bacteria; kingdom Pseudomonadati; phylum Myxococcota; class Myxococcia; order Myxococcales; family Myxococcaceae; genus Myxococcus; species Myxococcus sp. AM009. Next base: position 19,024 of record NZ_JABXEP010000023.1, on the reverse strand, counting down.
GAGCCACAGGTGGCGTCCGCGGCCACTCCCGGGCAGGGGGCCTCCCGGGGCAAGCCGTTGGACGAGGCTGAGCGCGCCCGGCTGGAGGAGGCGCTCCGGGCGAATGGGGGCAACGTCGCCGCCACGGCCCGGGCGCTCGGCATGCACCGGACGCAGCTGCGGCGCCTGCTGGAGCGCCATGGCCTGGCGGGCAGCGGGGAGGGGTAACGAGAGGCAAGCGCCTCGCTCCCCTGCCCGGGCTCCCCCGCGACGGGGGGTGATTGAATACCGCCGCACCTCCAACGTCCCCCGCGGGGAGCGTTTCCCTGCACGCCACCTCGTCCTACCCTCGCGGAGGAATCCACTCACACGTGCCGCGGTTGGTCGCGGCCCGTGACGCCAGAGGACTACACCGCGCCATGAACGCCCGCCTGCTGCTGCTCACCTTTGCTCTGTCTTCGCCGATGCCGGCGCTCGCGGATGCCATCCGGGTCTCGTTGGAGGGGCGCGCCGTGCTGGGGGAGCAGCTCCCGGCGCTGCTGGTCCACATCGAGGAGCCCATCGCGGGCTTTGAAGTGAAGCTGAAGCGCAGCGACGGGGAGGTGGTGGAGGTGAAGGGCGGCGGGAATCCGGGCCTCACGCGCCGCATCGAGCTGAAGCAGCCGGAGGGCCGCTTCCACTACGAGGGAGCGCTCACGGTGCGCTTCCCGGACGCGGAATCGGGCGAGATGCCGTTGTCCTTCGACACGGAGCTCTACGGCGCGCTGACGCTGGACGTGCGCAAGGAGGACGTGGACGTGGCGGCGCGGCGGCTGCGCTTCGTCCTGTCCCGGCCCGCGAAGCGCGCGGAGCTGACGGTGTTGATGGACACCGGGAAGAAGGCCTTCGAGGGCGAGGTGCCATTCAAGGGTGAGGCGGCGGGGACGCCACTGGAGCTGACGTGGCCGGCGGCGGAGGGGCGGGTGATGAAGATCTCCCTCCGTGCGTTCGACACGGCGGAGTTCTACACGGGCGTCGACCTGTATCCGTGGCAGGTGGACATTCCGCACGAGGAGGTGAACTTCGCCTCGGGCCGCGCGGACATCCCGGCGGCGGAGCGGGGCAAGCTGGACAAGAGCCACGCCCTCATCGTGGACGCGCTGGCGAAGTACGGGCGCTTCGCGTCGCTGCGCCTCTACGTGATGGGCCACACGGACACAGTGGGGGCCACGGCGGAGAACCAGGGCCTGTCCGTGCGGCGGGCCAAGAGTCTTGCGGCCTATTTCCGGAAGAAGGGGCTGCGGGTGCCCGTTTTCTACGAAGGGCTGGGAGAAGAGGCCCCGGCCGTCGCGACGCCCGACGAGACAGCGGAGGCGGGCAACCGCCGCGCGGAATACATCATCGCGGTGGAGGACCCCGTGCTTCAGCACGCGCCTCGCCCTCCGCGGTGGCGAAAGCTGTAGCGCAGTCACCGAGGGAGAGGAAAAGACGCATGGACCGATTCCACCAGAAGGTATGGGCGTTGCTCGGGCTGGGGATGCTGGGGAGCACGGGGTGCGCGCACCCGTCGCGTGTCGCGGAGCGTCAGGGCGTGGAGGCGGAGAAGTGTGAGCTCGTGCATCGGCTGCTGCGGGAGCCGGTGCCATCCCAGGTCGTCCGCGAAGTCGCCGCGGCCGGTCGCGATGAGCCCGCGCCGGTGGTGGTGTACGTGCGCCGTCCGGAGGAGGCGATGCTGGAGCGCTTCTTCTCCGGCGACGCGCCCAGCTGCGGTGACGCCACCTTCAAGGTGGTGCAGGAGAACGTGCTCGACGCGGTGGTGGTGTACCTGCAGGAGGTCCAGGACGGCTACGCGTACGACGCGCGCCGGGCCAGCCACGACGAGCTGTCACTGGAGGGCAAGCCGCAGGGCCTGCTGAAGCGCAGGGGCCCGGAGTGGGTGGCCATCCCCGGACCTACCTGAGCAGCTCCTTGACGCCGTCCGCGATGAACTGCACCGCGATGGCGGCCAGGATGAGGCCCATCACCCGCTCGACGATGGCCACGCCGGACTGGCGCAGCACGCGCTGGATGAGCCCGGAGGCGCGGAGGATGAAGTAGCTGGCCACGAACGTCAGCACGACGGCGGCCAGCACGGGGATGGCGGAGACGAGCGTGTCGCCCTTGGCCATCAACACCATGGCGGTGGCGATGGCGCCCGGGCCCGCCAGCAGCGGAATGGCGAGGGGGACGATGGCCACGTCCTCCTTCACCACGCCTTCCTGTTCCTCGGACGGCGTGGTGCGCGTCTCCGACGGGCGGGCGCGGAGCATGTCCAGCGCGGTGATGAGCAGGAGGATGCCGCCGGCCACCCGGAAGGCGCCCAGCGACACGCCGAACACCTTGAAGATGACGCCGCCGAAGAGGGCGAAGAACAGCATCATCCCGCAGGCCACCAGGCAGGCGCGCATGGCGGTGCGGCGCACCTTCTCCTGCGTGTCCCCGGCCGTCATCGCCAGGAACAGCGGGACGACGCCAATGGGGTCCACCACGAAGAAGATGGCCGACAGCGAGACGAGGAACAGCGACACGTATTCCGGCATGACAGCCTGTGCCTACACCGTGAGCCGCAGCTTCCACACCATGGTGAGAGCCTCGGCGAAGATTTTCTTGCTCATCTTGGAGTGACCCACGCGCCGGTCCTCGAAGACGATGGGCACCTCGCGCACGGTGAAGCCCTTGCGCAGCGTGCGGTAGGTCAGCTCGATTTGAAACGCGTAGCCGGTGCTCTTCACCGAGTCCAGCTCGATGTCCTCCAGCACCCGGCGGTGGAAGCACTTGAAGCCGCCGGTGAGGTCCTGGATGCCCACGCCCAGAATCGACCGGGCGTAGAGGCTGCCGCCGCGGCTGATGATTTGCCGCCCCACGCCCCAGTTCACCGTGCCGCCGCCCGTGACGTAACGCGAGCCGAGCACCAGGTCCGCGCCGGCCTCGGCCGCATCCAGGATGCCGGGCAGGTAGCGCGGGTCGTGGCTGAAGTCCGCGTCCATCTCCAGGATGTACGTGTACTGCTCGGCCAGGGCCCAGCGGAACGCGGCGAGGTAGGCGCGGCCCAGGCCCTCCTTCTTCTCGCGGTGGAGGACGCGCACGCGCGAGTCCCGCGCGGCGAGCCCGTCCGCGAGCTGCCCGGTGCCATCGGGCGAATTGTCGTCCACGATGAGGATGTCGACCCTGGGGTCGGCCTCCAGCACAGCCTGGACGATGGCCTCGATGTTTTCCCGCTCGTTGTACGTGGGGATGCAGACCAGGGCTGGGTTCATGACCCGGCCGACATACCCTAAACGCGGCCTGGGGGCAGCAGCTCCAGCACGGACTCCGCCGCCCGGGTGGCCGCGCCCGTCTCGCCCAGCCGGCCGCGCATCTCCGCCAGCCCCTGGAGCATCTCCTCCCGGGGCGCACCGGGGCTCCAGACGCGGCGGACCTCCTCGGCGATGCGCTCGGGCGTCAGCTCCCCCTGGAGCAGCTCGGGGACGACGCGCCGGCCCGCCAGCAGGTTGATGAGGGACACGAAGGCCACCTTCAGCATCAACCGGCCCACCCAGTAGGTGATGAGCGACACGCGGTAGACGACCACCAGGGGGCGCTGCATCAGCCCTGCTTCCAGTACGGCGGTACCGGAGGCCACCACCGCGGCGTCGCTGGCACCCACGACCTCGGGCGCCCGGCCCTCCACCAGGATGGGTGTCACGCCACTGCCCTCGAAGCGGGACGTGATTTCCGCCCGGTCGATGGTAGGCGCGACGGGGACGACGACCTGGAGTCCGGGCCGCTCGGCGGACAGCCGCTTCGCCGCCTCCACCATGTCGGGGAGCAGGCGGCGGATTTCGCCCATCCGGCTGCCGGGCAGCAGCGCGAGCGTGGGGGCGTCCTTCGCCAGCCCCAGCCGCTCGCGGAAGGCCGCGGCCGTGTCGGGGGCGGGGACCTGCTCCACCACCGGACTGCCGACATAGCGGGCGCTGACGCCAGCCTCCCGGTAGAAGTCCTCCTCGAAGGGGAGGATGCAGAGCATCCGGTCCACCAACCGTTTGATGGTGCGCACCCGGCCCCGGCGCCAGGCCCAGATCATGGGCGACACGTAGTAGGCGACGGGCACCCCCAGCGCCTTGAGCTTCTTGGCCAGGCGCAGGTTGAAGTCGGGGATGTCCACCAGGATGGCGACGTCCGGCTTGCGCTCGGCGGAGGCCTCGGCCAGCCCCTTCAGAATCTGAAGGATGCGGGGAATCCGGGGCAGGACCTCGGTGATGCCCATGACGGACACCTCCCGGGCGTCGAAGAGCAGCTCCACTCCCTGGGCGGCCAGGCGGGCACCACCCATGCCAAAGAAGGTGAGGTCGGGACGGCGGGCCCGGAGGGCGGCGACGAGCTCGGCGGCGTGGGTATCGCCTGACGCCTCGCCGGCGACGACGAGGATTCGGGGGGGATTCGTCATGTGAAGGGCGCGCATCGTACCTGATGCGGGAGCGGGTGAAGGTGTAGACTGCGGCCCCCTTGAAGACGCTTCTGCTCGCCGAGAGCCACCCCCCCACGCTCGAGCACCTGAAAGGCCTGCTCTCCCAGGCTGGGTACACCGTTCGCGCGGTGAACGATCCGGTGACGGCGCTGGAGCACTTCGCGGCGGACAACCCGGATGTCGTGGTGTTGTCGGTGGACCTTCCGCGCGTGGAAGGCGCCCACGTGGTGCACCTCATCCGAGGCCACGGCCAGGGCGGCAGGGTGCCCATCGTCGCCATCGACAAGGGTCACCTGGGACGCGCGCGGGGCGTGAGCTCGGTGCTGGACCTCAAGGTGAACGCCTACGTGGCGGACCCGCTCAAGCCGGGCGAGCTGGTGCCCCGGCTGGAGTCGCTGGTGCGCGCGGCGCAGGCGGTGCCACTCACCGGGCTGGCGGCCACGTTGTCGCGGCCCGCCGTCAACTCGGGCGAGCTGAAGGGCCACCCGCTGCCCGCGCTGTTCCACTCCATCTACCGGCTGCGCCGGGACGGCGTGCTCGTGGTGGCGCACCGGGGCTTGAGCCGGCGCGTGTACTTCCTGCGCGGCGGCCCCGTGAGCTACGACTCCACGGCGAAGGCGGACTCCCTGCCTGGCTACCTGCTCGCCCGGAGCGTGCTCAACCCGCAGCAGGCGCAGCGGGTGACGGAGGCGCTGGACTCCGGTCTGCGCATCGGCGCGGCGCTCGCGGACGCGGGCGTGGAGGCGGCGGGCGAGGAGCTGCTGCAACTGTTGCGCGACTACAACCGGGACCGGGTGGAGCGGGTGCTGGGGATGCGCGAGGGCCGCTACGCCTTCTACGCGGGAGACGACTTCACGTCGGAGGTCGCGTCGGTGGAGGTTCCTCCGCTGGCGCCGGTGCTGGATGGCGCGCGTCGCTGCTTCACCATGAAGGTGATGGCGGCCTCGCTGCGGGTGCACATGGGGGACTACCCGGTGCGCTCGCAGGAGTTCGGGCGCGACCTGCAGGCCATGGGGCTGGACACGGATGACCTGAAGATTGCGATGCAGGTCAACGGCCGTATCTCGCTGAAGGACCTGCTGGCGCACGGGCGCGGCGAGCTACGCATGGCGTACTCGCTCCTGTGGTTCCTGAAGCTGACGGGGGGGGTGACGTTCTCCTCGACGCCCGTGGCCACGGGCACGGATGTGCTGTCCGCGGCGGTGCTGCCGGACCGGATCGCGCCGCGCAAGCGCAAGGCCCTGCCGCCCGAGACGGCGGCCTCGCTGCGCGAGGAAGCGCTGCGCATCATCACCCGCAGCTACTTCGGAGGGCTGGGCCTGGACATCGCGGCGGACGCGGAGGCGGTGGAGCGCGCCTACCACGAGACGGCGATGCGCTTTCACCCGGACACCTACGCCGAGTTCGACATCTCCGACCTGAAGGACCTGCTGGAGTCGGTGCAGGACCGGCTCTCCGCGTCCTACCGGGTGTTGAGCGTGGAGGAGAAGCGCAAGGCCTACCTCCAGTACCTCTTCAGCCGGATGGACGTGGGGCGGAACACGGCGGTGGTCGTGGATGCGGAAATCGTGCTGCGCCGGGGCGAGTCCGCCCTGAAGCGCCGTGACTTCCCGCTGGCGGCGAAGTCCTTCGAGGAAGCGGTGTCGCACAATCCGGACGAGCCGGAGTATTACGCGTACCTCGCGTGGGCCACGTACCGGATGCCCACGGGGGCGCCGGTGGTGCGGGCGCAGAAGGCGCAGCAGGTGCTGAAGAAGGCGCTGTCGCTGGGGCCGTACGTGGAGCGGTTGCACATCATCTCCGCCATCATCGACATGGACCTGGGGGACGCGCCGCTGGCGCGGAAGAAGCTGCAGCGGGTGCTGGAGTACAACCCGTACTCCCAGCTCGCGAAGGCGGCGTTGCGCAAGGTGGGGCGCTAGCGATGCGGACGGTTCTCTTGCGGTTGCTGCGCTATGCGCGCCCTCATTCGGGTGTGCTCCTGCTCGCCTTCATCGGCATGGCGGTGGTGGGACTGACGACGGGCGCGTACGCGTACCTCACGGGCCCGGCGCTGCGCTTCCTGTTGTCGGGCGGTGAGGCAGGCTTCGCCAGCGCCCAGCGCGTGCCCTGGCTGGCGGACCTGCCTCGCGACGCGGCCCTGTGGGGCTTCCCGCTGGTGATGGTCATCGTCGGCGCGGCGAAGGGCGTGGGGTACCTGGCGCAGTTCTACTTCATGGGTCTGTTCGCGCAGCGCGTGGTGAAGGACCTGCGGCGCGACCTGTTCCAGCGCCTCACCGCGATGTCGCCCGCCCAGCTCGCGCGCGAGCGGATGGGCGACTTGCTCAGCCGGTTCTCCTCGGATGTCAGCGCCGTGGAAGCGGCGGCCATGTACACGGTGGGCTCGTACCTGCGCGACAGCCTCCAGGTCATCATCCTGGCGGGGGTGGCGCTGTCCATGAGCCCGATGCTGGGCGGCCTGATGTTGCTGGTGATTCCGCTGGCGGCGCTCCCTGCCTCGAAGCTGACGCGCAAGGTGCTCAAGCGGACGCGGGAAGGCCAGACGCAGCTCGGCAACCTGGCGGGGCAGCTCCACGAAGGGCTGGGCGGGCTGCGCACCATCCAGGCCTTCAACGGGCAGGAGGCGGAGCTGGCGCGCTTCTCCGCCTTCGCGCAGGCGCACGAGAAGGCGGTGGTGAGCGCGGCGTGGGCGCGGGGCGCGGTGCCGGGGCTGATGGAGGTGCTGGCCGCGGCGGCGCTGGCGGGCGCGCTGGCGTATGCGGTGAGCGCGCGGCTGATGGAGCCGGAGGCGCTGCTGTCGCTGCTGACGGCGGTCATCCTGGTCTACCAGCCGGTGAAGGACCTGGGTCGGGTGACGCAGTTCGCGGTGCAGGCGGGCGCGGCGGGCGAGCGGCTCTTCGCGCTGCTCGACATGAAGCACCCCGTGGAGGACGCGCCGGACGCGGTGCCCGCGCCGCCGCTGTCCCGGAGCATCCAGCTTGAAGGCGTGCGCTTCGCCTACGGGGACCGGCCCGCGCTGGACGGCCTGACGCTGGAACTGAAGGCAGGGCAGGTGACGGCGCTGGTGGGCGGCAGCGGCGGAGGCAAGAGCACGGTGACGGCGCTGCTGCTGCGCTTCGAGCGGCCGCAGAAGGGCCAGCTCTTCCTGGATGGTGTGGACGCGGACCGCTACACGGCCACGAGCGTCCGGGCCCAGTTCGCGCTGGTGACGCAGGAGCCGCTGCTGTTCCACGGCACGGTGCTGGACAACCTGCGCTACGCGAGGCCGGACGCCACGCGGGAAGAGGTGGAGGCGGCGGCGAAGGTGGCGCACGCGGATGGCTTCATCCGCGCGCTGCCCGAAGGCTATGACACGCGCATCGGCGAGCGGGGCGTGACGCTCAGCGGCGGCCAGCGTCAGCGGCTGTGCATCGCCCGCGCGGTGCTGGCGCGGGCGCCCGTGCTGGTGCTGGACGAGGCGACCAGCAGCCTCGACCCGGAGAGCGAGCGCGAGGTGCAGGCGGCGCTGGCGGCGGTGCTGCCGGGGCGCACGGCGCTGGTGATTGCGCACCGGCTGTCCACGGTGGTGAACGCGGATGTCCTCAACGTGATGGAGGCGGGGCGCGTCGTCGAAAGTGGCTCGCACGCGGACCTGCTGAATCGGGACGGGCGGTATGCGGCGCTGTGGAGGATGCAGACGGAGGGCTCCTCGGAGCGAGGCGCGGCGTGAGCCGATTGACGGCAGTGGCGGGGAAGGGGCTCCGGGCCGTCCTGGGGTTGGTGCTGCTGGTCCTGGGCTATGCGGGCTTCTTCGCGCTCTCGGCGTCCATGGCGCGCTACCCGGTGGTGCTCCCGAAGGACGATGCGCCCCGATGGGCGCGAGGGGCCTTTCACGTCCACACCACGCGTTCGGACGGTCGAGGCACACCTGAAGAGGTGGCGGCGGCGGCCAGGGCCGCGGGCCTGGACTTCGCGGTGCTCACCGACCACAACGACTTCGCGCTCCGAGCGCCGGCCTACGTCCAGGGCGTGCTGCTGGTGCACGGCGTGGAGATTTCGACGTCGGATGGGCACCTCGTGGCCTTCGGCATGTCGCGCCCGCTGGAGGGCGTGCGCGCGTGGATGCCGCCGGGGGACGCGGTTCGCGCCGTGGCGGCGGCGGGAGGCACGGCGGTGCTGGCGCACCCCGTCCAGAAGCGCAACCCCTGGAAGGACGAGGCGAGCGCGAAGGCGGTGCCCGGCTTCGAGCTGTACTCGGCGGACACCTTCTTCCGGCACGCGGTGCGCAACCCGGTGAGCCGCCTGGTGCCCGCGGTGGGGGCCTCACTGACCAACCCGGTGCATGGGGTGATGCTGCTCGTCGCACCGGAGCCGGAGCCCACGGCCCGCTTCCTGGAGCTGTCGCGTGAGCGGCCGCGCGTGGCGTTCTGCGCACATGACGCACACGGCCTGCCGTCGTACCGGGCCGTCTTCGAGTCCCTGGCCATGTACCTGCCGCCAGCGCAGGTGTCCTTCCCATTGCCCCCGGACGCGGAGGAGGCGGCGAAGCAGGTCGGCCGGGCCCTGGGCGGTGGTCAGGCCCTGTGCGCCTTCCGCGCGCTGGGGGAGCCTGGGGGCTTCGCGTTGGAGGGGCTGGACGATGTGCGGCATGAAGCGCATGTAGGCGACATGCTGACCATCCGGCTCCCAGGGCTGCCCGACGCGGAGTCGGTGCAGGTGCGGGTGTGGGGAGGCGCTCGCCTGAAGTCGGATGGCCGGTCCGTCGAGCTGACCGAGCCGGGGGTGGCGCAGGTGGAGGTGTGGGTGCGGGCTCCTGGGCGCTTCTTCGGGACGGAATGGCGACCCTGGCTGGTGCCGAGCCCCGTGCGCGTGCTGCCCCGCGGGCCGGGCATCTGATAGACGGCGCGAAAGCCGCCCATGCGCGTCCTCTACGTCCTCGCCACCTACCTGCTCTTCGCGGTCCTGTTCCCGGTGCTCGCACTGCACCGGAAGACGCGCCATGGGCTGAAGGAGCGCCTGGGCTTCTATGGTCCGGACAGCCACCTGCCTCCCGGGGACGGGCCCATCCTCTGGCTGCATGGCGCGAGCGCGGGAGACTTGCTGGCCCTCTCGCCGATGTTCGGCCCGCTGCGGGCTCGCTTCCCGGGCTGCCGCCTGGTGTTGTCGACCATGACGGACAGCGGCTACGCGATGGCGAAGGGCCGGCTGGCGAACGACATCGACGGGGTCGTCTACGTCCCCTACGACCTCTGGGGCGCGACGCGACGCGCGGTCCGAGCCATCCGTCCGGACGTGTTGGTGCTGGAGTACACCGAAATCTGGCCCAACCTCATCCGCGCGGCGAAGCGGGGTGGGGCGCGAGTGGTGATGACGAACGGGCGCTTCTCGCCAGCGAACGTAGGGAAGTACCAGACGCTGTTCCGCCTCATCGGCAACCCGCTGCGGGATTTGGACCTCCTCCTGATGCGCGAGGAGGAAGAGGCCGTCCGCGCGCGGCAGCTCGGTGCCAGGCCGGACTGGGTGAAGGTGACGGGGAACACGAAGTTCGACGCGCTCGCCGCGGGCCCGGTGCCCGAGGACGAAAGCCTGCGCACGGCGCTGGGCCTGGCGCAGGGTGAGCGGGTGTGGATTGCCGGCAGCACGCACGAGGGCGAGGAAGCACCGCTCTTGGGCGTGTACGCGCGGCTGCGCGAGCGGTGGCCGGACCTGCGGCTGGTCATTGCCCCCAGGTACGTGGACCGGGCGGCGCGAATCGTGGCACTCGCGCGCGAGGCGGGGCTGAGCGTGGGGCTGCGCTCGCAGGGCAATCCGGAGCGGGGCCAGGTCGTGGTGCTGGACACCATCGGTGAGCTGTCGAGGGCATACCGGCTGGCGACGGTGGTGTTCGTCGGCGGCTCGTTCACGATGCGCGGCGGGCAGAACATCCTGGAGCCCGCGGGGCAGGGGAAGCCGGTGCTCTACGGGCCGCACATGGACAACTTTCGGGACAGCGTGGCGTTGCTGACGGGGCAGGGTGGGCTCCAGGTTCAGGACGCCGCGGCCTTGGAGCTGGCGCTCGTGTCGCTGCTTGAATCACCAGCGCGGCTCGCGAGCCTGGGCGCCCAGGCGCTGGAGACGGTGGGCCGGCTTTCGGGCGCCAGTGAGAGGAACGCGGAGGCGATGACGACGTTGTTTCCGCACGGGAGGCCGGACCCACGATGACGCTCATCGTCCACCCACATTTCCACCATCGCTACACGGGCGTGACGCGCCACGTGGAGACGGTGGTGCCCGCGCTCGTCAGGGACTCGGGTTCGGAGACGCGCGTCATCGGCTCGGGCTTGAGTGAGGGGCTGCCCAGAATCACCTGGCCGGAGCTGCTCCGCCGCCTGCGCCGCGAGCCCGTGGTGTGGCATGCGCACCGGAACAACGAGCTCCTGGTGGGCATGCTGCTGAAGCTGCTGGGCCGGGAGGTCCGCCTCGTCTTCACCCGGCACACCTCGATGGCGCCTAGTGGCTTCACCCGCTTCATCGCCAGGGGCGCGGATGCGCTCGTCTCGTTGACGAAGCAGGTCGCGGACGTCATCGCGCTGCCGTCCACGGTCGTCTCTCACGGCATTGACCTCACGCGCTTCCACCCGCCCGAGGACCGGGACGCGGCGTGGCGCAAGCTCGGCCTGGGAGGGCGTCGCGGCATCGGCGTCATCGGACGCATCCGGAGGGAGAAGGGGCAGGGGGACTTCGTGCAGGCCCTCCGCCCGCTGCTGCCCCAGCATCCCGACTGGCAACCCGTCCTGGTCGGGCTCGCGAAGGGGCCGGACCTGGACTGGCTGAACCAGCAGATGGCGGGTATCGAAGACCGCATCGCGTTGCCCGGCGAGCAGTCCGTCATCGAGCCCTGGTATCAGGGGCTGAGCGTGCTGGTGCACCCCTCGTACGCGGAGGGTTATTCGCTGGTGCATGTGGAGGCCATGGCCTCGGGTTGCTGCGTGGTGGCCTCGAAGCTGCCGTACCTGGACACGCTCATCGAGCACGGCCGCACGGGCTTCTTCTTCGAGCCCGGAGACGTCCAGGGGCTGCGCGAGCTGCTGGACATGCTGATGCGGGAGCCCGAGCGCGCCAGGGAGATAGGCCGCAACGCGGCCGAGGAGGCCCTGCGGCGGTGTGGCGTGGAGCACGAGGCGCGAGCCCTGGCCGACGTGTACCGGGCCGCCGGGGAGCGCTGACCGGATGCGAATCCTCCACCTGCTCGCGAGTCCCTTCTACAGCGGCCCGGCCGAGAACGTGGCGCTCCTGGCCCAGGCGCAGCGCGCCGCGGGGCACGACGTCACGGTGGCGGTGGACCGTCGGCGCAAGGAGGTGCTGGCCGAGGAGCCCGCGGCTCCGCGCTTCGAGGCGCTCGGCCTGCTGGACGAAGGGGGCATGGAGCTGTCCGTGAAGTCCCCGCCCTGGCGGATGTGGCGTGACCTGCGCCGCTTGAAGGCGCGGACGGTGGACGTGGTGCACTCGCACTTCAGCCATGACCACCTGCTGGCGAGGTGGGGACGGCCTTCAGGAGCCATCCTGGTGCGCTCGCTGCACGCCCCGCGCTCATTGCGCTCCTCGCTCCCGGCCGCGGACGCCTTCACCGTCCCGGCGAGCGCACTGCTTCCTCGCTTGTTGGGGAAGGGCGCGACTGCCCAGGTACTGCCAGCCCTGGTGGACGCCCGGTTCCAGCCGGCGCCGGACGCGCGGTCGCTGCGAGCAGAGCTCGGGCTCGAAGGCACCCCCATCATCGGAATGGTCTCTACGTTCCAGCCGTCACGCCGGCACGCGGTGGGGGTGGACGCCTTTGCCCTGTATCGGAAGCAGCGTCCCGGGGCGCGTCTGGTGCTCGTGGGGGACGGCGGCTTGCTGGAGCAGACGCGCGAACAGGTCCAGGGCTTGGGGCTGACGGATGCCGTCACGTTCGCCGGCTACCAACAAGGGGACGCCTTCGCGCGGTGGCTGCGAGCGCTGGATGAGGTCTGGCTGCTCGGGCTGGGCAATGACTGGAGTGCCCGCGCGGCGGCCCAGGCTCGCGCATGCGGCGTCCGCGTGGTGGCGGTGGACGAAGGCGCCCTGCCGGACCTCGCGGATGCACGGGTGGAGACACCGACGCCCGAAGCCGTGGTCGCCGCGGCGCTGTCCGCCCAGCGGGCACCCGTGCGACACCCGACGAACGAGCAGATCGCCGCGGAGGTCCTCGCGCTCTATGCACGAGCGAGGCGCGCCCCGTGACGTCTCCGGAGGCCCCCACCGCCATCGAGCGGGTGTTCTACCCATCGTCGCCAGAGCCCTGGGGCCGCCGTGCCCTGCTGTCGCCGCTCACGTTGGTGTCGTGGACGTATGCTGCCGCCGTGCACGTGCGAGCGGCGCTCTACGACGCGGGACTGCTGCGCGCGGCGCGGGTGGAGGGGCTCAAGGTCATCTCCGTGGGCAACGTCAACGTGGGGGGCACGGGAAAGACGCCCGCGGTGCTCCACCTGGCGGAGCAGTTGGTCCAAGCGGGCCGCAAGGTGGGCATCTTGACGCGCGGGTATGGCCGCGCCTCGCGTGAGCCGCTGACCTTCATCGGGTCGGAGCCGCTTCCTTCCTCGGAGCTCGCGGGCGATGAGCCGCTCCTGCTGGCGCGTCGCTGTCCCCAGGTCCGGCTCTTCGTGGGCTCGGACCGCGTCGCGAGTGCCTACCGCGCGCGGGACGAGTTCGGCCTGGACACGGTGCTGCTGGACGATGGGTTCCAGCACCGCCGCCTCGCGCGAGATGAGGACTTTGTCGTCGTGGATGAGTCCGTGGGGCTGGGCAACGGCCACATGCTTCCACGAGGGCCGTTGCGTGAGCCCCCTGCGTCACTCCGCCGCGCGACGCTTTTCTGGCTGAGGGCGTCCGCCACGGCGGCGGAATCCGCTGTGCTCCCGCTCACGAGGGCCGAGGACACGCTCGGCGGGTGGTTGCCCTCGAGCCCGGGGATTCCCAGGGTGAGGACGCGCTATCGGCCCACGGCCTGGGTGGACCCGGAGGGGAACCTTCATCCCGTGGCAGCGCTCACGGGCCAGCCGGTATTCGCGTTGGCGGGCCTTGCCCGGCCGGGGGGCTTCCTGAAGACCCTGCGGGCACTTGGGACGGACGTGCGCGACGCCGCGTTGTTCCCGGACCACCATCGCTTCACGGCGGCCGAACTGCGCGACGTCCAGGCGCGAGCGGCCCGGCAGGGGGCCCGGGTGGTGACGACGGAAAAGGACGCGGTGCGTCTGCCGCCGGGCTTCGAGGCCTGGGTGGTCCGCCTGGGGGTCGACGTCCTGGAAGGCGAGTCCCATCTGCGGCGGGCGCTTGGATTGGAGGATGCACCGCGCGGCTTGTGAGGTGGGGACGCCTGTGGGACAAACCGCCGCCATGGCCGCAGTCTCGCCCGCTCGTTCGATGCCGTCGCTCGCCCGCCTGCCGCACGCGTTTGCCCGCCGCAAGGTGTTGCTGGTGGGCGACCTCGTCGCCGACCACTACATCTACGGACAGACGGACCGGGTGAGCCGGGAGGCGCCCGTGCTCATCGTCCGCTACGAGTCCGCGGAGGTGAAGCTCGGGGGGGGCGCCAACGTGGCGGCCAACGTGCGAGCCCTGTCCGGGCAGGTCTCCGCGGTCGGCGCGCTGGGCCAGGACGAGATGGGCAAGGAGCTGCGCCGCCTCTGCGCCGAGTCCGGCATCCAACTGGACGCGGTGAGCGGCCGCGGCATCGAGACGGAGACGAAGACGCGCATCCTGGCCGGTGGGGTGAGCACCACGCGGCAGCAGATGTTGCGACTGGACCGGGGCCAGCGGGGCGAGCTTCCTCCGAAGATGCGCAAGGCGCTGGCGCGGCAGGTCGAACGCTCCGCCCAGGACGCGGACGCGGTGGTCGTGTCCGACTACGGGGCGGGGGTGCTGGGGGACGAGGTGCGCGAGGTGCTGCGTCGCCTGGCCGCGGACGGCGTGCCCGTGTGTGTGGACAGCCGCTATGCCCTGTCCTCCTTCTCGGGGCTCACGGTCTGCAAGCCCAACGAGCCGGAGCTGGAGGCGCTCGCGGGGCGCCCCGTTCGGACCCAGGAGGACATGCTGGAGGCGGGGCACGCCGCGTTGAAGCGGCTGGCGTGCCGCGCGCTCCTGGTGACGCGAGGCCGCCACGGCATGGCGCTCTTTGATGCGGACGGAGGCGTGGACTTCATCCCCGTCCATGGCGCGAAGGCGGCGGTGGATGTGACGGGCGCGGGAGACACGGTGATTGCGACGTTCGCGCTGGCGCTGGCCGCGAAGGCCTCGCTTGGTGATGCGGCGCGGCTGGCGAACGTGGCGGGCGCGTTGGTGGTGCAGAAGCCAGGCACCGCGACGGTGTCCCGCGATGAACTGCTCGAAGAGCTTCGGAGCGCGAGATGAGCACCCTCGAGAAAATCCAATCGCTCGCGAAGGTGGCGGAAGAGCGCGAGCGCTGGCGGGCCGAAGGACGCACGGTCGCGCTGGCCAATGGCGTCTTCGACCTGCTGCACGTGGGGCACGTCCGCTACCTGGAAGGGGCCAGGGCCCTGGCGGATGTCCTCGTGGTGGCGGTGAACTCGGACGCTTCCACCCGGGCCTACAAGGGACCCGGCCGGCCCTACATCCCCGAGTGCGAGCGGGCGGAACTCGTCGCGGCGCTGGCCTGCACGGACCGGGTCATCGTCTTCGACGAGTCCAACGTTCGCGTCATCATCCGGGCGTTGAAGCCGGACGTGCACGTGAAGGGCACGGACTACACCCCGGACAGCATCCCCGAGGCCGATGAGGTCCGCGCCTATGGCGGGCGAACGGCCGTCTCCGGAGACCCGAAGGACCACAGCACCACGGACCTGGCCCGGCGGCTGGGCCGCGAGGGCACGGGTTAGCCGGTGTCATTCATCGCCGCGGAGGTGTGGGCCGTCCTGGGATGCCTTCACTGCAAGTCACCGCTTCAGGCGCGGGAGGCTCAAGAGCAAGTCTCCTGCGAGCCGTGCCGCCTGAGCTGGCCCGTGGAAGAGGGAATCCCCAGGCTGACGCCCGAACACGCGGTGGTGGAGCCTCCCGTGTCCGGGACGTGAATCCTCAGGAGGGGAGGCTCGCCGCGAACGCCCTGACCTCTTCGGCGGCCCGCTCCTCCAAACCCTGCCCCCCTGCACCATCGACCAGGGGGGTGAGGTCCACCATGCGGTGGGGGGCGTACGCATGGCCCCAGCGCTCCATGTCCATCCGCAGGAAGAAGGCCAGCGTGGGGGCACCCACCGCGACGGACAGGTGCATGGGCCCCGTGTTGTTGCAGAGGGTGAATCCGGCCGCGCGCATCAGGGCGGCCAGCTCGTCCAGGTTGCTCGCGGGCGCGAGCTCGGCGCCAGGGGCGGCATCCACCACCCCACGTGCCAGTGCTTCTTCCCCAGGGCCCCAGGTGACGATGGGGGTACGCCCCAACGCCACCAGTGCCCGAGCCGCGGCGGCGAAGGCCGCGGGTGGAATCCGCCGAGGTCCCAGCCGCCCCCCGGGATTGATGACCGCGAAGGGTTTCCCGGCCAGGACGTCGAGATAGGCGCGGATGGCCGGGCCCACGGTGGGCTCGCGGAAGGACAATCCGCGCGCCACCGCGCCGTTCGTGAGCGGGGTGAGCAGGTGCGTTCGTTGAACGGCTTCGTTCCGCGTGTCCGTTCGAGCGGGGACGGGCAGGGAGTGCAGGCGGGACACTGGCCAGAGGTCGGGCCCGATGACGACAGCCTCGGGGCCCGCGAGCCGGGACACGAGCGCGCTCGTGACCGAGGGCGACTCCCAGTTGGCGCAGTCGACCACGACGTCATACCGGGCGCGTCGCAGCGCGGCGATGCCAGGCGCCAGGGGCCCCATCCAGATTCTGCGCCGGTCGAAGGGAATGATGACGTCCGCGTCCGGGTGCCCGTTCAGGACTCGAGCGACCTTCGCGTGCACCAGGACGTGGACCTCGGGCGCGGGGTGGTGGTGCGCCTTGAGGGTCCTCATCAACGGCGTGGTGAGGAGCGCCTCGCCCACGCGGTTGTCGGGCCGCACGAGCAGCACCTTTCGAGGCGCGGGAAGTGGGGTGCCAGGACGCCGCCGGCGGCCCGGGCGCCACAGCAGGGCGGACGCCACGAACGCCAGTGCCAGCTTCGCCCATGATTCGAGCCGCTTGTGCCAGGACATCTCGCGGCGGGACCCTACACAGAACTGGAGGCGGTGCAAGCGCGCGGCTTGACCTCGGACCCGAAAGCCCCTAGCAACCGCCCAATGTTGAAGAGCATGACGGGGTTTGGCGCGGGCCGCGCGCGCGTGGGGGACGAAGAAGTCTCCGTGGAGCTGCGCTCACTCAACCACAAGTTCTGTGAAGTGAAGGTGCGGCTTCCGCGGGAGCTGTCGTCCCAGGAGCCGTTGGTGTCCAAGCAGGTGAAGGACCGGCTCGCCCGAGGCTCGGTGGATCTGCTGGTGAAGCGGCAGGCCCCCACCTCGTCGGGGACGGTCCCCACCGTGGATCTCGGCCTGGCGCGGGAGTACGTGCGCGCGTTCCGGGAGTTGGCCAGCGAGCTGGGACTCCCGGGAGACGTCGCCTGGTCGCAGGTGGCGAACCAGCCCGGCGTGGTCCGCCTGGAAGAGAAGGGCGTGGAGCTGGACGCCGCCTCCCAGGCGCTCCAGGCGGCGCTGGACCAGGCGCTCACGGCGCTGGAGAAGATGCGCCAGGTCGAGGGTGAGGCCATCTATGCGGACCTGGATGCCCGGGTGAAGCTGCTGGAAGGCTGGAGCAAGGAAGTGGCTCTACTCACTCCGAAGGCGGTGCAGGAGTACCAGCAGCGGCTCACCGACCGGATTGCCGAGCTCGCGAGCGGCGTCGCGGTGGACCCGCAGCGGCTGGCCCAGGAAGTGGCGCTCTTCGCCGAGCGCACGGACATCGCCGAGGAGGTCACCCGCCTGGCGAGTCACCTGGAGCAGTTCCGTGTCCTCATGGCCAGCAACGAGCCCACTGGCCGTCGAATGGATTTCCTCGTGCAGGAGATGCACCGCGAGGTGAACACGACCGGCTCCAAGAGCCAGCACGCCGAGCTTTCCGTGCGCGTGGTGGCCATGAAGGCCGAGGTCGAGCGCATCCGCGAACAGGTGCAGAACGTCGAATGAACGAGAATACCGTGCTCCCGCCTGGCTTGTTGCTCGTGCTCTCCGCTCCTTCCGGGGCGGGGAAGACCACCCTTGCGCACCGGCTCCTCAAGGAAACGCCGGATGCGGTGTTCTCCATCAGCGTCACCACCCGAAGGCCTCGAGGGAAGGAGCGCGAGGGGGTGGACTACCACTTCGTCGACGTCGCGACCTTCCAGTCGAAGATTGAGCGCGGCGAGTTCGTGGAGTGGGCGGAGGTCCACGGCCACTTTTATGGAAGCCCCCAGTCAGTGGTGGACGAGGCGCGTGTCCGCAAGAGCGCGGCCATCTTCGACATCGACGTGCAGGGCGGTCAGGCCATCAAGCGCAAGCACCCGGATGCGGTGACCATCTTCGTGCTGCCGCCCTCCATGGAGGAACTGGAACGGCGCCTGAGGGATCGTCAGACGGACTCCGACGAAACCATCCGGCGCCGAATGCTGGCGGCTCGCTCGGAGATCGAGCGGGGCATCGCGTCCTACGATTACGTCGTGGTGAATGACGACATTGAGCGTGCCTACGGTGAGCTGCGCTCGGTGGTGGTCGCGGAGCGTTGCCGGCGCGGACGTGTGGACGTGTCGAAGTTGGGCCTGGGAATCGGCGGCTGACCGCCTCGGCGGAAGTGTTCGGAATCAAACTTCTTGCGCAGCCCGATCGCTTGATGGATAAGCGACCACACCTCGCCGCGTTGCGCGGGCGTCACACAGGCGTCCGCCGGGTCGCGAGTACCCACATCTCTCATCTTCATTGGGAGCGGAATCAGGCGCGTGGGTGTTGAGGTCGTGAACCAGCGGGCGGGTGGCAGGTGAGTGGGTAGCCATCTCAACGGGAGATGGAGCTGGGGTGTTCGGTCGATCGTCAGGAGTGGGGCGCTCGAGCGGTTGACAGGAAGCGCGGCGGTGATAGAAGCCGCGCCCCTCGCAAAGAAGCCCGCGCGCTGGCGCGGAAGACACTTCGAGCGAGTCAGCACGAAAATACGGAATACGGTGGTCAACGCAGCGGGTTGACAAGAGACGCGGCGGTGGTAGAAGCCGCGCCCCCGACGAAGAAGCCCGGAAGAAAAGGGCAGGCGAGTCGAGGGAGTCAACAAAGCGCAGCGGTTGACAGGGAGGGCGGCGAAGCGGTAGAAGCCGCGCCCCTCCGGAAGAAGCAGCGGAAGCCACTGGGCGGCGCTGAAGACTCCGGAAGCCAGCAGGACGGCGAAAAAGCAGCTTGATAAAAGACGCCGAGTTGAAATAGAAGCTGACGCCCCGCCGGACGAAAAGACGGCGAGGCAGCAACGAAGAAGACGGTAGCAAGAAGTCGCTGGCGGCACAAGCGACTCGGTCTTTGAAAACCAAATAGCAAGCCCAAGAAGAAGCTAGATTGCGGAAACCGCAGTCAATTTCTTAAGACGGTGCCAGCCAGGTCGCGCTGAGAAGCGCAGCCGGCAGCACTGGA